>JAKFYM010000284.1 GCA_021730855.1 Bdellovibrionales bacterium | reverse complement strand
CCCCCCGCTCCACCGCATGCACGGGCACCCCGCCAACCATGGCGGGTGCGCTCTCCTTGAGGCGCCGCCCGAGGGTGATCACGGCAGGATGCTCCACCACGAGGAGGGTGTCGGGGATTTTTTCTTCGGCCCGCGCGGCAAGCAGCTCAAGCTGTAGCTGCCAAGCCTCTTGGTAAGCGAGAAGGCCTAAGTTGCGGGTGACGATCTCGCTCATATTTGTTTAGTGGCCGGCGGCCGCGGGCGAGGCAGCGCGGTTGATCACATGGATGGCGTGGCCAAGCGCCACTTCCGCGGCCTCCATCGTGGCCTCCCCCAAAGTCGGATGCGCATGCACGGTGAGGGCGATGTCCTCCACCTGGAGTCCAGCTTCGATGGCGAGCGCCATTTCGGCGATCATCGTGGAGGCTTCGGGGCCCACGATGGCGGCGCCGATCAGGCGGCCGGTCTTTTTGTCGCCAATCAGCTTCGTGAAGCCATCGGTTTCGCCCGTGGCGATCGCCTTGCCCAGGGCCGCAAAGGGAAAAGATCCCGTAAAGGCCGTGATGCCTTTGGCCTTGGCTTCGGCCTCGGAAAGGCCCACGGTGGCCACTTCGGGCTCACAGAAAATCACGGCCGGCATGGCCTTCACATCGTACTTGGCACTCTTGGACCCGCCGATCACCTCGGCCACCACGAGAGCTTCCTTCGTGGCTTTGTGCGCGAGCATCGGCTGCCCGGCCACATCGCCGATGGCATAAATGCCAGGCACATTCGTTTGCAAGCGCTCATTCACCTTGATGAATCCGCGTGAGTCGAGCGCCACGCCGGCTTTTTCCAGGCCCGCCATCGGGTTGGGGCGGCGGCCCACGGTGACCAAAACTTTTTCTGTTTGGATCATCTGCGTCTTGCCTTCGACCTCTACTTCCACCTGCATCATGCCGCCCTTTTCTTTCACGCTCTTGGCGGAGGCGCTGGTGAGCAAGGTCACATTGCGTTTCTTCAGATTGCGCGCCACCACGTTGGAAACGTCTTGGTCATAGCCCGAAAGCAGGCGCGGGGCTTGCTCGAGCAGGGTCACGGAGGTGCCGAGCTTGGCGAGGTAAGTGCCGATCTCGAGACCGATATAACCCGCGCCCACCACCACCACGGAGCTCACGGCTTTGTCGAGCGCGAGCGCGCCGGTGGAGGACAGCACATTTTTTTCGTCGAAGGGAAAAGCCGGAAGCTCAATGGGCGAAGAGCCCACCGCAATCACGATATGATCGGCCTGAAGGGAAACAGACCCTTCTTTGGACTTCACGAGCAATTCGTTTTTGGCCACGAAACTTGCATCGCCTTGGAAGAGTTCTACTTTATTGCCTTTGAGCAATTGGGCCACGCCCCCGGTGAGCTTGGTCACCACGGACTGCTTCCATTCCTGGAGGCCTTTGAAATCTACTTCCACGCCCTTGACCTTAAAGCCCATGCCATCGGCTTTCTGCATTTTTTCATAGGTGTTCGCCGCTTTGATCAAAGCCTTGGAGGGGATGCAACCCACGTTCAAGCACACCCCACCCACGGTCTCGCGCTCGATGATGGCCACTTTTTTCCCGAGCTGGGCCAAGCGGATCGCGCAGGGATAGCCCCCAGGGCCGGCACCAATCACGATGGCATCAAATTTTTTCTTTTCCATGTCTGGTCCTTTCAGAATTTCAGAATTGGTCGCCCAGGAGCTCAAGCATCAGCATTTTAGGGTCCTGCAGGAGGCCCACCACACGATTCATGAAACGCGCGGCCACGGCCCCATCCACCACGCGATGGTCCAGCGAAACCGAGAGATACATGATGTCGCGGATCACGATCTGGTTGTTCACCACCACGGGGCGCTTCTTGATCTGGTGCACGCCCATGATCGCCACCTCGGGATAGTTGATCACCGGCGTGGCCAGGAGGCCGCCGATATTCCCGGCATTGGTGATGGTGAAGGTTCCGTCGTGGAAATCCTCGGCCTTTAGTTTTTTGTCGCGGGCGCGCAAAGAAAGGTCGGCAATATCGCCGGAAATCTCCCAGAGCCCTTTGCTGTCGGCATCTTTTAAGACCGGCACGGTGAGGCCGTCTTCAGTGTCCACGGCCACGCCGATATTGTAGTATTTTTTGTAAACAATCTCTGTGGGCACGCCATTTTCTTCCACCAGGCTGGCATTGAGCTCGGGGAACTCTTGCAGGCCAATCACAGCAGCTTTAGTGATGAACGGCATGAAGGTCATTTTCACGCCTTTTTTCTCCGCCACAGGCTTCAGCTTAGAGCGAAACTCCACGAGCTCGGTCACATCGCACTCTTCCACATAGGTGAAGTGCGCAGCCGTGCGCTTGGAGAGAGCCATTTTTTCCACAATCTTGCGGCGCATGCCACGCACAGGCACGCGCTCTTCGGTGCGCTGGCCACGGGTGGCAGTGTTCCGCGCGAAACCGCCGCCGCCAGAGCCTCCACTTTGCACGTCCTCGAGGAGAACGCGGCCATGGGGGCCGGAGCCGCGGATGGTGCTGAGGTCCACGCCTTTTTCACGGGCCAATTTGCGCACGGCCGGAGCGGCCTGTACGTCGCGATTTTGAAAACCAGGAGACGCGGCCGGAGCAGGACGGCTCGCAGCGGACGGCGCCGGGCTGGCCGCGCGGGCTTGAGGGGCGGCAGGAGCGGCGGCTTTCGGGGCTTCAGCTTTAGCAGGAGTAGCCTTTGCTCCCGGAGCGCCCTCGAGGCGCATCATCACGGCGCCCACTTTGGCGATCTCGCCCTCTTTGAAAAGAATTTCCGAAACCTTGCCGGTCGTCTTCGTAGGAATTTCCACGGTGGCTTTGTCGGTCATGATCTCGAGCACCACCTGGTCCTCGGTCACCTGATCGCCTGGCTTCACGTGCCACTTGACGATCTCACCTTCCATCACGCCCTCACCTAAATCAGGAAGCTTTAGTTCCATTCTTTTCTCCTAGTCTTTTTTGCTCTTCTCATCGAGAAAGGCTTTGATAAAAAATTCTCCAGCGCGGTACGAGGAGCGCACTAGTGGCCCTGAGGGCACGTACTTGAATCCCATGGCCAGGCCAAGCTCTTCGTATTTTTTAAACTGTTCGGGCGTCACAAATTCTTTCACAGCCAGGTGCCGCGCGGAAGGCTGGAGGTATTGGCCAAAGGTGAGGATGTCCACACCCACGGCGAAGCAATCGCGCATGGTCTGGATCACTTCCTCTTCCGTCTCGCCGAGGCCGAGCATGAGCGAAGTCTTGGTCACGAGGCCGGGCTTGAGTTTCTTGGCGTTGGCGAGCACGGCAAGGGACTGACGGTAGGTGGCACGGCGGTCGCGGACGGTGGGGGTGAGGCGCTCGACTGTTTCCACATTGTGCGCGAACACATCGATGCCGTCGGAATCCAAAAGGATCTGCAAAAGATCCTCGCGGCCTTGGAAATCTCCGGCCAGGGCTTCGAGGCGCAGGCGCGGATTTTTGTTTTTCACCTCACGCAGGATGCGGGCGAAATGATCGGCGCCTTGGTCGGCAAGGTCATCGCGGTCCACGGTGGTGACCACCACATAGTCGAGAGACATATCGGCCAAGGAGCGCGCCACATTGGTGGGTTCTTCGGGATCCAGGGCTCCGGGAAATTTTGCGGTTTTCACATTGCAGAAGCGGCAGCCACGGGTGCAGGTATCCCCCATCACCATAATGGTGGCGGTGCCTCCGCCCCAGCACTCCCCGATATTCGGGCAACGTGCTTCTTCACAAACCGTGGCGAGGCGGCGCTCGCGCATCATGCCTTTGATTTTGAGGTAGTTCTCTCCCCCAGGCGCACGCACCCTGAGCCATTCCGGCTTTTTGGGGTTTTCAGACATAGTCGGAGACTACCGGAAAAGGCAATGAAAAGCCAGGCTTACCACTCGGGCAGCATCTCGTCTTTGCCGATCTCCGTCACGTAAACATGACCACTCGGACATACATGTTGCTCAAGCACATGGGCGGGATCGTCGGGGGCGCGACCGCGACGAAGAGGAATCGTTTTGTAGGCGGCCGCGCAAACAGGACATTTCGTGGCACGTTCAAGAGGATGTTTTGGTAATTCCAGCATGGAAAAATCCTAGCACAAGGTCACGCGCGCTTCTAGGCAGCCTTTTTGTCCATCCATGAGCCGTGCTCCGTCGAGCCGGAGATCCACGGTTTCGTCTCCTTGGATGAGGCGAACGTGGCCAATGCGCGCCAGCATATGCGTGTCCGCAAAACTGGCAAAAACAGAGTCGAGCAGGCCGGTGCTTAATGCCTGGCGAAAAAGCTCAGGATCCTGGCAGAGCTCCACGGAAAGAATGCCGAGGGAAGCGAGGTCGCGCAGCAGTGCACCCAAATTCACCGCGCCATTCTGCATCGGCAAACGCCGCGCTCCGGGTGCCTGGGTCACCTCTTCGGGCTGATAAAGAATGGCCTGCGGCGCCGCCCGCTCCCAGCCTTCGAAGTCCAGCACCACGCGCCAAGCATCCTTGTTCTTGGGACGCACGCCGGCCCGGCAAAGCACGGCATCCACGGGCATCTGGATGGGGATTTTGTCATTGAATTTTAGGTCGAGGATTTCTTCGTTGGGAATCTCGTTTAGCTCCACACGGGCACGCAGGACGGCGAAGCCCTTTTGCAACCATTTGGAATAATCGGCCAAAAGATCTTGGGAGAGGCGCGCTTCTTCGCCATTGGATTGCACCACTTCAATTCCCATGCGCTCTAGGGTGCTCACGCCCTCACCACGCAGGCGCTGGGCGGGGTCGAGGGTGCCGATCACCACGCGCTGCACCCCTAGCCGACGGATGGATTCCGTGGTGGGAGGCATGCGGTCAAAGCCGGCCTTAGGCTCTAGGGTGAGGTAAAGGGTGGTGTCGGCCGCAGTGGGAGGAGGAAGTTTTTTGACCGCGTCTTCAGGATCGCCCGGCTGAAAAACCGCCGAAGCTTGCATGCCTGCGGGCGAGGCCAATACCGCTGCCCAATAAGGTTCGATGGCTTCCCCTAGTTTTTTGGGGGGCTTACGCGCAGCTTCGGCCAATTTGCAGGCGGCGTTTAGGTATTCGCGGTCTTGGTCAGAAAACAAAGCAATTCCTCTAGCTCGGCTCCTGCACCAGCTCGATCATCTCTTTTTCGATATGATTGGCCTGAGGAACGCTCACATCTTCTAACACGGGATTGATCCCGACTCCTGGAATTTGTTTACCCGCGAGCAAGCGGGGGCGCACTTTTAGCGAATAAAAAAGCTCATCGCAGGTGCGACGCAAGAGATGCTCGCCAAAGTTTGCGATCTCTGTGTCTTCATTGACAAAAAGCACCCGCCCAGTGCGCTCCACTGATTCCTTGATGGCCTCCCAATCGTAGGGATAAATGGTGCGAAGGTCGAAGACATCGTAGTCGATTCCCTGCTCCCGCAGCTTCTCGGCGATCTGGGCCACGATCGGCAGCTGGCGGCCATAAGAAACCACCGTGGCCGCATTGCCCTGGAGCACATGCTTGGCCTTGCCGATCGGCACCGCATAGTGCTCAAGCTTCGGCCATTTAGGCTTCCAGCTCGCCCGGGCCTTGGCATCCACGGGGGCATCGATCATATCACGCAGCTCTTTATCGGAAGGAGGCTCTCCCGGAATGAGCTCGGTGCCGCGCGCGCGCATTAGGGCTTTGGGAATCAAATACAGAACGGGATTAGGATCTTCGATTGCCGAGATCATCAGGCCATAGGCATCGAGCGGAGTGGCGGGCATCACCACTTTCCAGCCGGGAATGCGGGCGGCCCAGGCATCGAAGGAATGCGAGTGGTAGACCGAGCCATGGATGCCCGAGCCCACGGGAGTCATCACCACGATCGGCACGTTGAACTCGCCCTTGGATGTCCAGCAGGCATTGCCGGCGAGCTTGAGGAGATCGATGGTGTTGAAAATATAATCGCAGAATTGGATCTCCGCCACGCACCGCTTGCCAGCGAGACCGAGGCCCGTGGCCATGCCGATGATGCCACGCTCGTCGAGGGGAGAGTTCCAGGATTTTTCCAAGCCTTGGGTGACAGTGAAAGCCCCGCCTAGGGGCGGGCCCACGTCTTCCCCGAAAATATCGGAGACTTCGAGATTTTTCTCTCCGAAGTGGAGAGCCATGCGAATTGCCTGTGCCAATGATGCCATCTTGTCCTCGGTTCTTTTAGTGGTGAGCGGGGGGCGGGGGATTCAAGCTAAAGTCCACCCCGATGGCGCGCGCAAACTCATCCCTGCCCTTGTCGCCATTTTGTTCCGCCCATACATGATCGTAGATTGATTCCGGCGCAGGGAAGGCCTCCTGCTGCACTTTTTTGTACGCTTCGGTGATCTTGACGAGCGTTTTTTCATGCACGGCCTTCATCTCATCCTTATTCATAACCTTGGCCTTGGCGAGCTTTTCTTCAAAGACCTCCAGACAATCCTCTTCGTTCCAACGAGGTGCGCCCGAGGCCGAAGAGTGGCCATAGAGACGGCTCACGCGGGCTTCGAGCAAGAAAGGCTTCCGCTCGCTGCGCACATAGTCCATGGCTTCTTCGAGGGCTTCCCAGGATTCCCAAACATCATTGCCATTAATAATATTTGTTTTGATGCCAAAGGCCTTTCCCCGATCCGCCACATTTTTCTCGCCATGCTGGCCTTCCCAGGGAGTGGAGATGCCGAATTTATTATTGGTGACGATCATCAGGAGCGGCAGCTCCCCGGCGGGGCGGCTCGACCACACCAGGGCGCTGGCAAAATCCCCCTCGGCCGTGCCGGCATCGCCCCCGGTGACGATGGTGATTCCCTTGCAACCCTTTTCTCGCTGCGCGTGGGCCGTGCCGATCGCTTGGAGGTACTGGGCCTCGATCACCGAGAAAACCGGAACCACATTCCATTTTTTTACGGCGTAATGGTTTACGAAATTACGTCCGCCCGAATAGGGATCGGCATCCACGGCCCGCATCTGGCGAATGGCATCGATGGACTGCGCACCCATCGCCAGAAGCGTGGGGCTGCCACGATAGTGCGAGTGCAAGAAGTCATATTGGATGCCCTGGCCTTTGCGCAGGAGAAGGCCCAAGGGAACCGCGAAGGCTTCCTCTCCGGGACCGCCGATCCAGAAATATCCCTCTCCCGCTTTGTTCATGCGGATCAGGCGCTCTTCGAGGATACGGGTTTCCACCATGAGGGCGTGAATCTCACGCAGCTTTTCATTGCTGAGTTTCTTGGCAGGCATGGACTCTCCTAATGCAGGCACTGGGTCATCGGACACTGGGTAATTAGTGTTAATTGCTTACTATAATTTTTTCGTGGTGTAACCTAAAAGGTGACGAGGAAATTATGCGACGCACAAGCATCCAAGCTGCGGATTTGCAGCGCTCTATTGGCCTGGTAGCTACTTCCACTTTAGTAGAGCGCGGCCTCTTGGAAAAATCTTTTACGCGCTTTGCGCGCTGGGGTTTTCCCTTGCAGATAGAGGATTCCATTTATGCGCGTTTTCGCTCTTTTGCCGGCAGCGATGCATTGCGCGCAGCGGCCCTCGACCGCCTAGCCCGCGATCCCACGGTGGGCACGATTTGGTGCGCGCGCGGTGGCTATGGCGCCACAAGGATTTTGCCTCTCTTGGATGGCCTGGGCACGACGCGAGCACTGGGGCGCGATCCCAAATTGCTGGTCGGATATTCCGACGTGACGGCCCTGCATTTTTATTTGTACGGGAAATTGCGGCTGCCTTCCTTGCACGCCCCGATGCCGGGGACTCTCGCTTGGCAATCGATGCGGCCGGCCACGGAGCGAGTGCTGCGCGAGATTCTGGCCGGGCGCATGGGCCTTGGGCGGCGATCGCATACGTTGGCGTGGCCTACTAAAGTAGTTTCGTTTAAAGGACGCTCGGCAGAGGGCGTGCTGCTGGGCGGGAATCTCACCCTGCTGGCAAACTTGATCGGCACCCCCTGGCAGCCGAACTTGCGCGGGGCCCTGCTCTTTCTCGAAGACTGCGCCGAGCCACCTTACCGCGTGGACCGCATGCTCACGCATTTAGAGAACGCCGGAATGCTGCGCGGCCTGGCCGGCGTGCTGCTCGGGGATTTT
>JAKFYM010000026.1 GCA_021730855.1 Bdellovibrionales bacterium | reverse complement strand
GCACGTCTTTCACCGCGATATCATCCATGGAACGGGCTAACAAATAACCCCCTCCAGGACCGCGTACGCTCTTCACCACATTTCCTTTGCGCAAGCGACGGAACAGTTGTTCCAAATAGTGGAGCGAAATTTTTTGACGCTCACTGATTTCCTGCAAACGAACCGGCTTCCCGCTGGAATTGAATGTCAGGTCCAATATCGCTCGGACTGCGTATCTACCTTTCGATGTTAGTCTCATGTCTTACCCCCTAGGCTCTCGCCCTTCCTTTACTTACCAATCATTTTTACCATAGCGTACAGAGCGCATCAACTAATAGGGTCGTAAGCCGAAGAGCGCCGCAACGCAGCATATGACAGTTGTCTCCTAGGCGAACACCAAAGTCAACAACTAAAAATGTTTTAGTCGACAATTTGCCACAGAGAGGGAAAGAACAAAATGCGACCACTCGCATCATGCTCGAGATGCAACTCTACAAAGCGTTCGGAGTTAGTAGACTGAAGCAGTTTAACTTTGTCTGCCCACTCCACAAGATAAAGACTTGGCGCAGCAAAAAATTCTGCACCGCCAAAGTCTGCAAAATCAGAATTTTCATCTAACCTATAGAAATCACAGTGAATTATCGGCATTTTCGCCGTTTCATACTCATGCACGAGCGAAAAAGTGGGGCTGTGCACTTCCTCCGAATTTCCGCCAAGAGCTGCGACAAGTCCCCTCACCAAGGTCGTCTTCCCAGCCCCCAGAGACCCTGAAATTTTTACAATATTTCCCGCTTTTAGGAAGGGAGCGAGCTTCCTTCCGATCGCTTCCGTGGCCGCAGCATCGGCCAAAAAAACCTTAGATGGGGTTGAGGAGTTCACGGTGTTTGCGCAGGTCGAGGAAGGAATCCCCGAGATGAGAAATGATGTCGGAGGCCGTCATCGAGCGATGGCCCAGGCGCTTGGCGGCGTGGTCTCCGGCCATGCTGTGTAGGTATACGCCCAAACAAACGGCGTCTCTTGGGTCCATACGCTGCTGGCCAACAATGCCCCCAATCATCCCGGCCAGCACATCCCCCGATCCCGCCGTGGCCATGCCATCGTTGGGATAGTGGTTGAGGTAGATATGGCCGTCCCCTGAGCAAATAAAAGTTGTTGCGCCCTTGAGTAGGACCACGGCATTGGTTTCTTCGGCCGCTCGCTCCACCATTTCCTTGGGCTTGTTCACCACCTCGGTCTTATCCACGCTGAGGAGCCGCGACAGCTCCCCGGGATGGGGCGTGAGGATGGTGGGACCCTTGCGATTGTGCAGCTTCTGGCGGATCTCAGGGCTCGCCAAAATGGTGATGCCATCGGCATCGATCACCAAGGGCCCGCGGTAATAATCGATGAAGTCCCCAAGCACCCGCTGGGCCTTTTCGCCCGTGCCCATGCCAGGGCCCACCACTACCGAGGAATAATAGCGGATGGTGTCTTTGTATTCATTGTACTGCGCTTCCTCTAAATGCAGGGGCAGGCACATGATTTCGTCGTCTAGGCGGGCGAGCAGCTGCTCATACCCATCTTCCCAAGAGGCCACCGTCACCAAGCCCGTGCCCACCCGCAGGCAAGCTCGCGCCGCCATAGAGATCGCGCCCAATTTACCTTTCGAGCCGCCAAACAAGAGAGTGTGGCCAAAACTATTTTTATGTCCGTAGCGATCGCGGCGCACCAGAAGGGGGGCCACGGTGTCCTTGCTCAGGGCGTGGATGCTGCCTTCGCCGCGAAAGCCGCTCGGAAGCGCAATGTCCACCACCCGCAGTTCCCCGCGGTGCACGGCTCCGGGAGCAATGAAGTGGCCAATCTTTGCGAAACCAAAGGCCACTGTTAGATCAGCATAGATGGCCTGGCCAATCACCTGCCCAGTGGTGGCGTCTACGCCGGTGGGAATATCCAGAGAAATCACGAAATCGGTTTTGGCGTTGATGAGATCCACCGCGTCGGCAAACAAACCGGCGAGCGGCCCTTTAAAGCCAATGCCCAAAAGCCCGTCCACACAAAGAAAGGGGCCGGTGGCGCTATTAAAAAATTCTTCGAGCGGCCCCACATTGTCGAGCACGATCGGCCGGATTTTCTGCTCGAGCAAAATCTCTAAATTCTGTTTAGATTCGTCTTTGTATGCATCGAAGCTGTGCAGAAGAAAGAGGCGCACGCGTTTGCCCATCGCCACGAGCTGACGGGCCGTCACCAGGGCATCGCCCCCATTTTTCCCCTTTCCGGCAAAGACCAAGATCTCGGTATTGAAGCCAAGCTCGGCATGTTTTTGCGCCACGATCTCAGCGGCCCGCAGGCCAGCATTCTCCATGAGCACAATGGAAGGGATTTTGAACTTACGAATCGCAAGCTCGTCGATGTCACGCATTTCGCGGGAAGTTACTACGCGCATGGATCCAGCTATAACATAAGCAAGCAGGGCTTAGCGAGAGAGGATCACGCTGGCAATGGCATAGTCCCCATCGTGGGAAAGGCTAAGAAATAGGTTGCCGCCCCCTTGGGACAAAAAGATTTCCTGCGCCCGCCCCTCTAAGGCCAAGAGTGGGGCACCTTTTTCGCTCTGGGTCACTTGGATTTGTCCCAAGTCTCCCGAAGCTCCTAGCCCCAGGCCCAGCGCCTTGCCATAGGCTTCTTTGGCCGCAAAACGCGCAGCAAAATGCGGAATCGGATCCTTTTTCTTGCGGCAGTAGTCGCGCTCCGCAGCCGAAAAAACACGGGACTCAAAATGAGAATCGGGCGCGGCCAAGAGCGCGCGCATACGAATGACCGAAACAGCGTCGATGCCGTGCCCCACTATCTGCATTAGCTATCGACGCCCACAGCTTTGGCAAAAGCCGCCGCGATTTTTTTGGCGTGCTGGCGAATCATCTTCAGGTCTTCGCCCTCGAGCATCACGCGCACCAAGGGCTCGGTTCCGGAGTAGCGAATGAAAACGCGCCCACGGCCATTGAGGGCCTTCTCCGCCTCCTGCACAAGCTTTTGCACCTGCGGGATGTCTTCCACGGCGCGTTTCTCCCGCACACGCACATCTTCCCGAACCTGTGGAAAGAGCGGGATCTGTTTTTTCAGCTCCGACAATGGCTTCCCCGTGCGCAGCATGATTTCTAGCACCTTGAGGGCAGCCAAGAGCCCATCCCCGGTGGAACCATGCTGGCCAAAAATCAAATGCCCGCTCTGCTCGCCCCCGAAGGAATAGCCGCCCTTGCGCATCTCTTCGAGCACGTAGCGGTCGCCCACATTGGCGCGCAGGAGCTGGATGCCATGCTTCTGCAAATGGACCTCGAGGCCCATATTGGACATGGGCGTAGACACCACGGTGTCATGAGCAAGCTTTCCTTCGCGGTGGAGTTCCAGGGCGCAGATGCCCATGATCTGGTCGCCATTCACCACGGCCCCCGTTTCATCGGAAAGAATGAGGCGATCCGCATCGCCATCGAGCGAAATGCCCACCTTCGCTCCGAACTCCACCACGGCGCCCGCCGCTAGCTCGGGATAGAGCGCGCCTACGCCCTTATTGATATTGGTGCCATCGGGCTCGCAGCCCCGGGTGATCACCTGGGCGCCAAGCTCGCGAAAGAGCATGGGCGCCACCTTATAGGCTGCGCCATTCGCGCAGTCCACCACGAGGCGCACATCCTGAAGATGGAAACCGGCCGGAAGCGAATTTTTCAGCGCCACCACATAGCGGCCGCCAGCATCCTCCAGTCGCACGGTGCGACCGATGGTCTCGTTGATCGGGCGGTCGGTGGGCTCTTCTTCTCCGAGCCGCGCGCAAGCGGCAATCGAATCCCAAACAATTTTTTCAATTTGGTGCTCGATCTTGTCGGGCAGCTTATAGCCTTCGTGGTCGAAAATTTTTATGCCGTTGTCGTGATACGGATTGTGCGAGGCGCTCACCACGATGCCGGCATCGGCTCGCATGTTCTGCACCAGGAAAGCAATCGCCGGTGTGGGCAAAGGGCCAGTCAGCAGCACATCCGCGCCCATGGCGCAGATTCCGCTCGTGAGGGCTTGCTCGATCATATAACAGGAAATGCGCGTGTCTTTGCCGATCAAGATGCGAGGCTTGGGATAATGCGTACGCCTCGTGCCTCCGGCTCGCGCGAGCAACACCTTTGCCGTGGCCATGCCCACTTGCATCGCAATTTCCGCATTCATCGGAAAGCGATTCGCCATGCCGCGAATCCCGTCGGTCCCGAAAAGTCGTTTCACCCCAAAACTCACCCAAGAACTCCTCAGTTCAGCTGCACCTGCACACGGTCAGGCACGATGCGTACGAGCCTCACACCCGCGGGCAAATCTGCCCGCACTTCCCGCACATAGGTGCCTGCTTTTGTCTCTGGAACATCCACATACGCCTTTATCTGGTCGGGGGTCAAGGTGCGGATAAGATTGGGCGGGCAGCTCACGAAGAGCGCCACTTTCTCCGGCTTGACGGAAAATTTCTTGCTGGTTTGGACCCTGAGCGGCACTCCGGCCACGCGGAAATTCGAATCCGTGGGCTCGACTTCCACGGCCACCTTCGGCTCCACCTCTTCCTCGAAGCTCACCTTCGCATGCGAGGTGACCAGCGGAACCTCCCACTTTAGGCTGGCCGGGATGTCGGCCAGATCCACAGCTTGGGAGGAGACCTCAGAAATTTTCTCGATCACGGACCGTGGTCCCTTGATGCGAACATTTTTTGGAATGGGCTGGAGCTTCACCAAACGGTAGCCATTGGGCAGGGCATTTTTCTTCACCACTCGCACCGGCACCGAGCGATGATCCACAGCCTCCAGGATCGGATTGATCGTGGTGGGACTGATCGAAAGCACTTTCACGCCTATGGGCAGATGCAGGGAATCTTTGTCGATGCTGTAGTAGGTGCGGCCGGCCTTCGCCTTGCTTAGGTCCACGCGAATGGAATCCAGGGAATTGGCCAAGGTGCGGAGGAAAAATTTCGAGCCTGCGAGCCGAAAGCTCACTTTGTCCGGCACGTCATTAGCCACCATCAGGCCCGAGGGCAGGTCAAGATCCAGGCTCACGTCGATGGGGAGCTCAATCGGATTCGAGCTCATGACCACGAACCAAATCCCAAAGGCCACCACAAGGGAGAGAAGCTTCCAGGCGAAATGATGAAAGATCCAGCTCATCCGTCCGCTCCTTTTAGGATCGCGGCGGAGCCTCGGCCAAAATCGGTGAGCTCAAGGATGACGGCCAGGCTATTGGAGAGTTCTTCTTCGGAAAGCTTGGAAGAGATACGTCCGCTTTTCACCAAATAGGCGGCGCCTGCTTCTTCGCTCACAAGAATCACCACGGCATCAGTGTCCTCGGTGAGGCCGATCGCTGCGCGGTGCCGGGTGCCAAAGGCCTTGTCGATATTGGGATTCTTCGTGAGCGGTAGGAAACAACCGGCCGCCGCAATCTTGCCCTCTTTAATGATCACGGCGCCATCATGAATGGGCGAGCTCGGAATAAAAATCGAATAGAGCAATTCCGAACGCACCGAAGCATCCAGCTTGGCCCCAGTGTCGATAAAATTTTTCAGGCCTGTTTCCCGCTCGATCACGATCAGGGCGCCCATGCGATCGTGGGCCATCTGCACGGCGGCCTTCGCCACCTCTTCCACCACGATGCGATCGAGCTGGTCTGCTTTCGAGGAGACAAAAGGATTTTTCCCCACATAAGCCAGAGCGCGCCTTAAGTCGTCCTGGAAAAGCACGATCACGATGATAAAGAGATAGTCGAAAAAATGTCGTAGGATCCAATGCACTGTAAAGAGCTCAAAATAACTCGAGAGAAAATAGAACACGCCGAGGAACAACAGGCCCGTCACCATCTGGATGGCGTGCGTGCCCCGGAGGATCATGAACCCGCGATACACGACGAGCGCCACCAGGAGAATGTCGATCAAATCATGTGGTCGAAATCCAGTGACGATGTTCGATATCAAAGAGTCCATTTATTCTCTATTGTTCAAGCGGGAGAACCAGAAATCACGGGTGTCCCAGTCACGCCACCTTCGTTGGTCGCAGGTGCAGCGCTTGAAGGAGCGCCTCTTCCACCTTCGTTCTTCGAAGCCTTGGGCGGAAGTTTCACTCGCTTCATCAAAAGTTCAATATCATCCTTATCTAGAGTCTCATACTCTAGCAAGGCGGTGGCCATGGCGTGCAAAATATCGCTGTTCGAGCTGAGAATCTCGCGCGCCCTACGATAATTGAGCTCCACGATTTCACGCACCTCGTTATCAATCATCTGCGCCGTGCCTTCGGAGAATTCGCGCGCATGTTGAAGCTCCCGGCCGAGGAAAATCTGCTCCTCTTTTTTGCCAAAAGTCACGGGGCCCAGGCGATCGCTCATGCCCCATTCGCACACCATGCGCCGAGCTAAGCTGGTGGCCCGCTCAATGTCGTTCCCCGCGCCCGTGGTCTTGTGGCCAAAGACAATCTCTTCGGCGATCCGACCACCCATGAGGAAGGAAATCATATTCTCCGCGCGCTCCTTGGTATAGGAGAGCCGGTCCTCTAGCGGCAAGGTTTGGGTGAGGCCCAAAGCAAAGCCGCGGGGAATGATCGTGACCTTATGGATAGGGTCCACGCCCTCGAGCAAATAGCCCACGATGGTGTGACCCGATTCGTGATACGCGGTGTTCTTTTTCTCTTCATCGCTAATCACGAGGCTCTTGCGCTCCACGCCCATGAGCACTTTGTCTTTGGCCATTTCGAAATCATTCATTTCCAAATATTTTTGGTTTAGTCGAGCCGCGTTCAGTGCGGCTTCGTTCACGAGGTTCTCTAGATCCGCGCCGGAAAATCCGGGAGTGGAGCGAGCGATCGTCTTCAAATCAATATTCGGGGCCAGCGGAGTCTTGCGGGCATGCACCGCCAGGATCTGCTCACGGCCCTTCACGTCAGGCTTATTGACCACCACGCGGCGGTCAAAGCGTCCCGGACGCAGGAGTGCAGGATCCAGCACATCCGGACGGTTGGTTGCGGCCACAAGGATCACGCCCTCATTGCCTTCGAATCCATCCATTTCCACCAGCAGCTGATTCAGGGTCTGCTCGCGTTCATCGTGCCCACCGCCCAGGCCCGCTCCACGCTGGCGGCCAACGGCATCGATCTCATCGATGAACACTATGCAGGGCGCATGTTTTTTGCCTTGTTCAAAAAGATCGCGCACCCGGGAAGCTCCCACGCCCACGAACATCTCCACAAAATCGGAGCCCGAGATCGAGAAGAAAGGCACGCCGGCCTCTCCCGCAATCGCCTTGGCGAGCAGGGTTTTCCCAGTGCCGGGAGATCCCATCAAGAGCACGCCCTTGGGAATACGCCCACCCAGGCGGGTAAATTTCTTGGGATCCTTCAAGAAGGCAATGATCTCCTGCAGCTCTTCCTTGGCTTCGTCCACACCGGCCACATCCTTGAAGGTGACGCGGTGGGAGCTTTCATTCATCAGGCGCGCGCGCGACTTGCCAAAACTCATGGCCTTGCCGCCGCCAATTTGAATCTGCCGCATGAAAAAGAAAAAGATTCCCACCAGAATGAGGATGGGCAGATAGGCAGTCATGAACTGCATCCAGAACGGGTTCTTATCCACCATCTCGTTGGTGAATTTCACTTTATGCGTCTCGAGCAGGCTGATGAGATCCCCATCTTTGGTGGAAGTGAGGGTCTTGAACGTGTCCTTGCCCTGCACAGCATTCTTGAATTTTCCCGTCACGGTATCATTCGAAAAGAGCGTGACCTGGTCGATATTTCCCGCGCGCACAGCATCCCGAAATTCAGAATACCCTAAAACTGCCGCGGCCGATTCTCGGTTTAGTTCCAGAATTCGAATGGCGAAAATGACGCTAATCACGACGACGAACCAGATCAAGAGTGTTTTATTGAACTGATTGAAATTGAACTTAGTTTTCTTCATGTGTGTTATGTCCTTTTCCCATTCCCACCTCTGCTTGAGCTGGCGTTGGGTCGATTTTTTCAGTATCGCCTATCTAGCAGGCAAAAACAAATAAGCGCGCGGCCATGGAGAGATTTGCGTCATGGCATTTCTCTGAGAAAATGGGTACTGTAAGGCCACCTGTCAAT
>JAKFYM010000364.1 GCA_021730855.1 Bdellovibrionales bacterium | reverse complement strand
GACCAGGAGGCCGTGGCCGCGGTGGAACGCACCGTTTCCGGAGTTGGCAGTTTGCTCGATCTCACGCAGGCCGTGAACTCGATGGACGAAGTCCTGCCGGTTACCACGCAGGAGGGAGAATTTGTTCGCCTCCTCAGCCAGATTGCGATGAATGAAAAAAGCCCGGTGCTCCTGCGCGAAGCATCCGTGGGGGCCCTGGCGAATGTCTCAGAAGTTTTTGTGGCAAGCGGGCTCTACGACGAGCGCCTTCTACGCGAAACTAGAGAAACTTTATTTACCCTCGCTTCCCGCGACGATAGCGCTAGCTACTATTCCGGCGCATCCGAGGCCTTTGATCGCTTGGCGGCGGCAGGCCTACCCGGCTTCCAGAATCAGGGTCGCGCCCTCGCTTCCCAGCCCACTCAATAAAACAGCACACTTCCCTCAAGATCGGTGCGCGAGACGCGCAGGCCCGTTTGTTTGAGGCGCGTTAAGGTTTCCTGTGCAGGATGCCGGTAGCGGTTTTTCCGCCCTGCGCTGACCAAGGCCCATTCCGCGCGCGCGGCTGCCAAGAAGGTCGGCAGGGAAGATCCTTTGCTGCCGTGGTGGGCCACTTTCAAGAAGCGGGCGTGCGGAAAGGGACGGAGCGTGGAGAGGAAATAGTTTTCCGTGGTGGCGCTCATGTCTCCCGTGAGCAGGAGGCGATCTCCGCGCTTCAGATCGGCCAGGCATAAGGGGGAAGAGTCATTGGCCGAGCCAAAGGGCGCAAGCCAGCATTGCAGGCCCGGAGGGGTTTCAGGAAAAAAGCGAATGGGCACCTTGGCGGCTTCCGCCTCGAGTAGGATGTTCCCCGCCTGCGGCAGCACCTCCTCTCTGAGCCAAAGAGTGCCCACGCGATGGCGGGCGAGTAGGGAGCTAAGGCCGCCGCGATGATCAAGGTCTAGGTGCGAGAGCAGGAGGTGATCGATGCCCGCGATCCCCATTTTTTCCAGCTGCTGGGAGGCGCGCGCCACCCTTCCCGGGCGAGGTGGGGGGCCCACGTCCATCAGCATCCGCCCGCCGCCTGCGGTTCGAAAAAAAAGCGCATCGCCCTGGCCCACATCCAGCATAGCGAGCCGCGGTTCGGGCCAGAGGAGAGGGAGCACCAGCGCGCAAGGCCATAGGACTTTTCGCTTTTTATAGAGCCCCGCTAAGAAAAGGCCGCTGCAAATGATCCACGGCAAGGGATTTACCCAATAGGATCCCCCCAGCCAGGCATCGCCCTCCTCGAGCACCGAGGTAAAAAACACCATCAGGCCATTGCAGGCCGCGGCTAAGTACGCAGATCCTAAACCCAGCGTTTGCAAAAAAAGCTGGAGGAGGGCGAGCGGCAGCACCGTCCAGCTGATTAGGGTGCCGAGCAGAAGATTCCAGAGCGGAGCGGAGAGCGAGAATAGGTGAAAGTGCCAAATGGTCAGAGGGAGGGTGGCGGCCCAGGGAGCGAGCGCGAGCGTCCAGAGGTTGCGTGGCTGCACGTAGAGGATGCCTGCCATGCCGAGGGCCGAGAGAAAAAAAGAAAGCAAGGATCCCCGCCCGAGCAAGGCAGAGCAAAGCAAGGAAAGCAGGAACACCCAATCCCGGCTGGCGCGAATCTCCCAGAGCCTCGCCAACGCGAGGATCGAAGAAAAGGCAAAAGCCCGCACCATGGGGCTCGACCAATCTGTCGCGTAGCCGAGAAAGGCCATGAAGGAAATGGCTAGAAGGAATTCCAGCCAGGGAAGGCGCTTCCAGAACTTTTGCAAGATCCACTGGCAGGCCCAACTTAGCTGGAGGGCAGCCGCCATATGGAAACCCGAGGCCGAGAACAAATGGATCATGCCGGTACGGGCGTAGAGAAAAATCACCTCCTCAGGCAAGCCCTCGAGTCGTCCGAGCAGCAGCGCCTGCACTAGAGCTTGTCCCATGCCTCCAAGCTTGCGAATCTAAGCCCACGCCCAAAAAAGCTAAGTGCCGAGAATCACTCATGCTCTTTCTTGCCATGGCCTAGAATCACCCCCCTCTTTGCGCTAAACTAAAACAGTGAACAAGCTGCAGGCTTTCCTTATTGCGGACGGCGCCCTCATCCTGGTGGCCGCCTTTTTTTTCCTCTACCTCTACTTTCGTAAAGGGCGAGACACCCATTTTCGCGACGACATTTGGAAGGAAGAAAAAAAGCGCGAAGCAAAGATCGACCAGAAAATCCTGCTTCTGGAAGACACGAGTCCGGAAGCCCAGGGGCCTGTGAAAAAAGCCTTCCGCATGCCCAATTTTTATGGCAAAGCCCATGAGATCTTAGGGATTTCCCTCACCGCCGATGCCGAGACTATCACCCAGGCCCATAAGCACTGGATCAAGCGCTATCATCCCGACCGCGTCACGCATCTCGGCCCACAATATGTGGAACAAGCTCGGCGCCGGGCCGAACAGCTCAATTCGGCCCGCCAAGAAATGCTGCAGCGCCGGCCCCGAAAATAATTTCTTTCCCTTGCCTTGACAGTCTCGGGAGCATTCCCAACATAGCCATGCTTCCTTAAGGCATAAGCGCACTTGCTCTACGTTCGCGGTATAGGTATACCAAACGGATCAAGAAAATAGCCGGTTCGCAGCCGCCTAAGGGAAATTTTGTAAACTCGTGCCCTTTTTAGGGCCAATAAGGAGGAATCCAATGCAAGTAGCGCCATTGTACGACCGCTTGTTAGTCAAGCGTCTGGCAGAAGAAGAAAAAACCAAAGGTGGAATCATCGTTCCTGATTCGGCCAAAGAGAAGCCTGCTCAGGGCGAAGTCATCGCCACCGGCAACGGTCGCATTAGCGACGAAGGCAAGCTCTCCCCGCTTACCGTAAAAAAAGGGGACAAGATTCTGTTCGGCAAATACGCCGGCAATGAAGTGAAAATCAACGGCGAAGAGCTTCTGATCATCCGTGAAGAAGAAGTTCTCGGAATCATCCAATAATTTAAAGGAGCTAAATAATGTCTGCGAAAGATTTTCGTTTTTCTGAGAGTGCGCGCAACGCAATCTTGAACGGGGTGAACACCCTAGCTGAAGCCGTAAAAGTCACCCTTGGCCCCAAAGGCCGCAACGTAGTGATCGAAAAAAGTTTCGGCGCTCCGATGGTGACCAAAGACGGCGTGACCGTAGCCAAAGAAATGGAGCTCTCCGACCGTTTCGAAAATATGGGCGCGCAAATGGTGAAGGAAGTAGCTTCCAAAACCAATGACGATGCCGGTGACGGAACCACCACGGCCACGGTACTTGCTCAATCCATCTACCGCGAAGGCGCAAAAATGGTGGCGGCTGGCTACAATCCCATGGACCTCAAGCGCGGCATCGATAGCGCCGTGACCAAAGTGGTGGAAGAGCTGAAAAAAATGGCGAAAGCCGTGAAGGGCGACAGCGACATCGCCCAGGTAGCCACCATCTCTGCCAATGGCGATAGCGACATCGGCAAACACTTGGCCGACGCTATGGCTAAAGTGGGCAAAGAAGGCGTGATCACGATCGAAGAATCCAAAACCGCTGAGACCGTGCTCGAAGTGGTGGAAGGAATGCAGTTCGACCGTGGCTACCAATCTCCTTATTTCATCACCAACCAAGAGCGTATGGAAGCCATCCTCGAAGATGCTCTCGTGCTCATCTACGACAAAAAAATCTCCTCCATGAAAGATCTCCTGCCCGTGCTCGAGCAAGTGGTGCAACTCAACAAGCCCCTCTTGATCATCGCCGAGGAAGTGGAAGGCGAAGCCTTGGCTACCCTCGTGGTAAACAAACTTCGTGGCACCATCCACGTGGCCGCCGTGAAAGCCCCGGGCTTTGGCGACCGCAGGAAAGAAATGCTGCAAGACCTCGCGATCCTCACTGGTGGACGCGTGATCAGCGAAGACTTGGGCAATAAGCTCGAGAACGTGAAGCTTGCCGACCTCGGCAAAGCCAAGCGCATCACCGTGGACAAAGACAATACCACCATCGTTGACGGAGCCGGCAAACGCACGGACATCGACGGCCGCGTGAAACAAATCAAATCGCAAATCGAAGAAACCACCTCCGACTACGACCGCGAGAAGCTCCAAGAGCGTCTGGCGAAACTCGCTGGCGGCGTGGCTGTGATCCAAGTGGGCGCGGCTACCGAAGTGGAAATGAAAGAGAAGAAACAACGCGTAGAAGACGCCCTCAACGCAACCCGCGCGGCTGTGGAAGAAGGCATCGTTCCTGGCGGTGGTATCGCTCTCCTTCGCGCTTCGATGGTGCTAGCGAACCTGAAATTGCAGGGTGAAGATCGTCAAGCGGGCGTGGATATCGTACGCCGCGCTTGCCAAGCTCCTGCTCGTCAGATCGCGTTCAATGCCGGCGAAGAGCCTAGCGTGGTGATCGATAAGATCATCTCCAAAAACGAAATCAACTGGGGCTTCAATGCCGCTACCGACGAGTACACCGATCTCGTGGCAGCTGGCGTGATCGACCCTGTGAAAGTAGTGCGCTCTGCCCTGCAGAACGCCGCTTCGGTCTCCTCGCTCATGCTCACCACGGAAGCCATGATCGCCGAGAAGCCGAAAAAAGAAGGCAACAACATGCAGCAGCCTGATATGGGCGGCATGGGTGGAATGGGCGGCATGATGTAACAAGATTTCGAGATCGCTCGGCCCTTAGCGTCCGCTGCCTTTGGCAGCTCCCGTGCGGGCCGAGGCGAATCTCGAAATCTTGTAGATGGCCTTCTAGGCCAAGAAAAAGGGACGAGCCTCGAGTGGCTCGTCCCTTTTTCTTTTGGGCGAGATCAAAACTTCAAAAACAAACCACCTTCATTTTTCTGCTGCCCAGAAAAAACAAAGAATTTTCTGTGTCTTCGAAATCAATCAAAAGCTGGTGGTGCCAGTTCACGCGTTCCATGAGCTGGAGGGAGATGGCCTGTCCGCCATCTCGTGCCGGCGCTTTTTGTAAGAAGCCGATCATGCTCATCGGTCCATAATTTTGTGCATTCCCATCGAGCCGGATCACGGAAAGCTTGGCCACGGAATTAAAAACGCCGTCGCGAGCTCGCCGAATTCCTTCTATCCTTAAGACAGTAGAGTGATCGAGAGATTGGCAGGTCACGTGTCGCGGAGCGGCCTGTGCCGTCGTAGCAAAAAGTAGAATAAGAGAAAAAAATAGTTTCATCAGCCCCTCCCAAGGATTGTTTCTATTCTAGGCTTCGAACAAGTGACGAGCAATCGGAAAGCAGAACTGTCGACGAGACTGTAGAAATGCCTTTCCCTATCTGGCCTAGGCTGCATGTATTCTCGCTACAGGTTTCTCTGGGTCTTGCTTGTCCTAACCAAAATCAAAAAAGAGTTTAATGCGCCTTGCCATGGCCCACTTTCCTCGCTACATTTGGCCGGCCATGAGCAAGTCCTATCCCGTAGCCAATTACCAAGACTACCGTCCCTCGAAAAATCCCTACGCCAGCAGGATCCGGGAATTTGGTTCGCCCCTTCTCCTAGCCGATGCCGACACCGAAAAACACCGAGGCGCTTGGCGTGCCTATTTTGGCGCCCCCAAGGAGGCCTTCCTGCAGCTAGAGCTCGGGGCCTACCATGGCGAGACTTCGCACCACCTGGCGCGCACCCATCCCGAGGGCGTGCAGCTAGGTGTGGAGTGGAAATACAAGCAGTGCTTTAAGGCTGGCAAAAAGGCACAGGACCAGGGCCTGAAAAACGTGAGTTTCCTGCGCGCGAATTTTGCGCGCCTGCCGTGGATGTTTGCGCCCGGGGAAGTGGACCGCGTCTGGATTCTTTTTCCCGATCCCTGGTCCAAGGCCGCGCAGCAGAAGTGGCGCACCCTGCATCCCGGTTTTTTCCGCACCCTGGGAGTGATGCTTGCCGAGGGTAAAGAAGTGATGCTGAAGACCGACCATGCCGACTATGCGGCTTATATACAAGAATCGTTTAAGGAAGCGGGTTGTTTTGACCTTCTGCCAAAGGAGCGCGCCGAGCGCCTCTGGCAGCTGATCCCGCCCACGCCGTTTGAGCGTATTTTCCTCCGGCAGAGCCTGCCGATCCATTCCTTTGCGTTAGTGCGAAATGCGCAGCTCGTGGTCGCGCCCGTCGAACTGCAAGACGTACTTTCCTGAAATTTCTCGCACATCCTTGGCGATCTCATAGTACGCCGGCGAGAGGAAGAGCGCCTCCCAGCCCGAGTGCAGCACGCACGAGAGGGAATTGTCGGGGCGCACCCGCAGGCTAGTGGGATCTAGTTTTTCTTCGGAACCATCCGAAATCCGCAGCAAGCCCTTGGTGCGGTCATAGGCTTTCACAAAGCGAGCCGTGTCCTCGGCAATCACGTCGATCTCGTCCCCGTCCACGCTCACGTGATAGAGCCCCGAGGGCGCGCGCTGGAGTGAGCGGTGCAGGAGCTCGGCCGTGCGTTCGTGCGTGATCTCCTCGCCCTCTTGGAAGAAGCTTCCGCGGCGACTCAAAAAGAGGGGGGGCAGGTCCTGCCCCGCGCGAGCGATGGCCTGGCGATTGGAATCAAACTTCACCGCGGTTAGAGCATCTTCCACCGAAGCCCAACGGTATTCGGAATGTTCCTTGGGATCGATCTTCACCGCAGGAGGTTTGGCGCCCCCGTAGACCGGCAAAAAATAGGCTCGCTCGAGGGCGGGTCCGTGGCGGCCACTGAATTCGTATTCCATGCCGAGGTATTGGGGCTGGCGCTCGAAACGCAGGCCGGATTCTTCCTGGGCTTCTCGCAAGGCGGCCGCGGCGAAGGATTCCCCCTCATCGGCCTTGCCGGTCACCGGCTGCCAAAAATCTCCGCGCTCGGGGCGCACCCGCAAGAGCAAAATTTGTTTGTCCCTGGCCCCGGGCTCGGGTTTCCAGACGACCACCACTAGTGCTTTGCGGGTTTGCTCCATAGAACTATTGCTGGAGGACGCAGGTCTCTTCGAAGCTCGCGAAGCGGCGGTTTTCCGTGTTGAGAGCCTCGGGATTCAAGGCCTTGCGGGCCACGCGGGTCACGAAGCCATGACCGCCGCCCAAGGTGAAGGCCACTTCCCAGTGAGCGGTCACGCCCTCGCGGGTTTCCTCGAAACGATTCACCTGTGGAGCCATGCGGATGATGCTCACGTCTTGGTGGAAGGCGTCTTTCTCCCAGCCATCGGTTCCTAGGCGCCAATGCTCCCTGCTTTCTTTGCGGGTCTTCACGCCATCCAGCCGGGGCTTGCCTTGCACGAAGGCATTGTAGTGCACAAAAAGATCCGACTGGCGCAGGTTATAAATCGTCCGTCCCGCCGACCAATTCGTGCTTTTCACTAGGCTCACGCTATTGTCGTCCTGGAAAGCGCTCCAGCCGTCCGCTGTCTTCTCGCTCACGCTGCTTGTGATGGTGCAGCTATAGATGGAGCTGCTGGCGTTCCTAGGAACTTTGTAGGCTGGCCCCGAAGCCGCGTTGGCGGCCATGGTGCTCACGGTGCTTATAAAGAAAATCGAAAGTAGCATTTTCATAAAATCCCCCCTTAGTAGATCTAAACCGATAGCATGGGGGGAAATGGATCTCAACCCGGCTTGCGCACTGGACGCCGAGGCCCTATAGTCCCGGGAATGGACGCTCATAATGCTGCGCGGCAGTTGACGCGCTTGGCTCTAGAAGAAGACATTGGCAGCGGAGACATCACCGCCCTTGCCGTGCCCCCAGAAGTGCTGGCCCGGGCCCGCCTCGTGGCGAAGGAGGCCTGCACTCTTTCCGGCCTCGACTTCGCAGAAATTGTTTTGGAAGTTTTTGGCGCGGCGGCCAAGGTCACACGGCCTGCCGGCATTGCCGATGGCACCAGCGTTAAGGCCGGCACGGTGGTTTTGGAGTTTGAGGGCCGCGCTCGTGATTTGCTCACCACCGAGCGCACGATCCTGAATGTGCTCCAGCGCCTCTGCGGTGTGGCCACTCAGGCGAAGCGCTACCGCGATGCTTTGGGCGATCTTTCTCTCACCGTGCTCGACACCCGCAAAACCACCCCAGGCTTACGGATCTGGGAGAAAAAGGCCGTGCGCGATGGCGGCCTCACCAACCACCGGGCTCGCTTGGATGAGGGCGTGCTGATCAAGGAAAACCATATTCGCGCCTCTGGCTCGATCCGCCTCGCCCTGGCCAATCTGCATGGCAAGGTGAAGGCCGGCATTCCCATCGAGGTGGAAGTGACCAATTGGGAAGAAGCCAAAGAGGCCTTGGATAGCGGGG
>JAKFYM010000243.1 GCA_021730855.1 Bdellovibrionales bacterium | reverse complement strand
CTTCCGATCATCGGTTCCCTGGTGAACGGAATTTTCGGAGCGATTCCTTGGAAAAAATTCCCGCGCATTCCGGGGATGGTTGCGGGTATTTTGGCCAGCGGCTGCGTGCTGGGATCTTTTGTGATTGCAGTCTCTCTCTATTTCCGCCTCACGGGCAAAGAAGGGGTGTCGGCCGCGTTCGAGCAAACGGCTTTCCCTTGGATTCATGTGGGCGATTTTAATATCCCAATGCGTTTTCGCATGGACGCGCTCTCGGGCCTGCTCTGCCTCGTGGTTAGCGGTGTGGGCTTTCTGATCCATCTTTATTCCGTGGGCTATATGAGCCACGATGGCAATCCTCAGCGTTATTTTACCTACCTAAACCTTTTCACCGCTTCGATGCTGGTGCTCATTCTCGGCGCCAGCCTGCCAATTCTTTTTATCGGTTGGGAGGGCGTGGGGCTCTGCTCGTATCTCTTGATTGGTTTTTGGTTCGAAGACATTGAAAAGGCCAAAGCTGGGAAAAAAGCTTTTGTGGTGAACCGGATCGGGGATCTGGGATTCTTGCTGGGGATGTTTCTGTTGTTCATGCAGTTCAACACCCTCGATTTCATGGAACTTCGCGAGGCTCTTGCTAGTGTGTCCGTAGAGGCTGGTTTTGGTTTGCTCACGGCGATCACGCTCCTGCTTTTTGTGGGAGCCACGGGAAAATCTGCACAGATTCCGCTCTTTGTTTGGTTGCCGGATGCCATGGCCGGGCCCACTCCCGTATCGGCCCTGATCCATGCGGCCACGATGGTCACCGCCGGCGTGTATATGTGCTGCCGCCTAGGCTTCCTCTATAGTTTGGCGCCGATCACCAGCACCGTGATTGCGGTAGTGGCCGTGCTCACAGCCCTAGTGGCTGCCACAATTGCGATCGTGCAGAACGACATCAAGAAAGTACTCGCCTATTCCACCGTGAGCCAGCTTGGTTATATGTTCTTGGCGGTGGGAGTGGGAGCCTACACCACGGCGATTTTCCATCTGATCACTCATGCCTTTTTTAAGGCCCTAATGTTCCTTGGCTCGGGTTCGGTGATCCATGCCTGCGATGGCGAGCAGGATATGCGCAAAATGGGCGGCTTGAAAAAATACATGCCCATCACCTACTGGACCTTCGTGGTGGGAACCTTGGCGATTGCCGGCGTGCCCTTCTTCTCAGGCTTCTTCTCGAAGGACGAGATTCTCTGGCAAACATTTTCCAGTCCACTCGGTGGGCTTCCGCTCTATTTCCTTGGTTTGGCTACCGCCGGCCTCACCGCCACTTATATGGGTCGTTTGGTCTGCCTCACCTTCCTTGGGGAGAACCGCTCCACTCCCGAAGTGCGCCATCATTTGCATGAGTCGCCCCCGGTGATGACCATTCCTTTGATCGTTTTGGCCCTGCTCGCGGCCTTTGGAGGATTCCTCGGAGTTCCGCACGTCTTCCACCTGATGCCGAACTATCTCGAAAATATGCTTTCAGGGATCGTGCCGCAGAATTTGGGTCATGGCACGGTGGCGATGGAAGTGGGCTTGATGTTGGTCTCTGTGGCGGTGGCCTTGGGCTGCCTGTATTTGGCTAAGGTGCTCTACCTCAAGAAGCCAGAAGTTCAGCAAGATGGACCGCTCACGAATTTTCTTTTCAATAGTTACTATCTCAATGAGTTTTATGATGCTGCCGTGGTTCGACCGATCTACCGTTTTTCTGTTTTCCTCTGGAAAGTAATCGATGTGGTGGTGATCGACGGGGCCGTGCTCTTCGCGGCCACCTTCTCCCGCTGGTCGGGCCAGACCCTCCGCTTGATTCAAACGGGCCGTTTGGAGCACTACTTGGCTGTACTGATGATCGGGATGTTGGTGCTCTTGTTAGTGACCATGGCCCGGATCCTCTAAGGAGAACGTATGCAGAATTTGAATGAGCACCTTTTAACCTGGCTGGTCTTTGGGCCGTTGCTCTTGGGCGTGGTGCTCTGTTTGATCCCGGCCCGCATGGAAGCTCTCAGCAAAAGCTTTGCGCTGGCGGCTTCGTTGGCAGTATTCGGTTTGTCTCTAGTGCTTTATTGTCAGTTCGATAGCACCAATCCTGGGTATCAGTTTTTCATCCAGCACGATTGGCTGCCGATGATGGGCGTGAAATACACCCTGGGCATTGACGGCATCAGCCTCTATCTCGTGCTTCTCACCACATTCTTGGTGCCGATCATCGTGCTCTCTGCCTGGCATGCGGTGGAAAAGGACGTAAAAAAATACCTCTTTTTCATGCTAGCCCTTGAGTCGACCATCCTGGGGGCCTTCCTCGCGCTCGATCTCTTTTTGTTTTACGTCTTCTGGGAGGCCATGCTGATCCCGATGTTTTTCCTCATCGGGATTTGGGGAGGCAAGGAACGCATCTACGCGGCTCAGAAATTCCTGCTCTATACTTTTGCTGGTTCCGTGCCGATGCTTGTGGCGATTATCTACCTTGTGCTGCAGACCAAAACGCAGCTCGGTTTTTATTCGGCCTCGCTGGCCGATGTGCTGCAGCTTTCCCTTCCAGGTGGCGCCATCCTGAGTACCCAGGGCTTGCTCTTCCTGGCTTTCGCTCTGGCTTTTGCGATCAAGGTGCCGCTCTTCCCCCTGCACACCTGGTTGCCCGACGCCCACGTGCAGGCGCCTACTGGTGGCTCCGTGATTCTGGCCGGCGTGCTCCTCAAACTAGGCGGCTACGGATTGATGCGTTTTGCGATGCCGGTGGCGGCGTCGGTGCTACCCGCGATCTCTCCCTGGATGATGGGCATCGCCGCAATCGCGATCGTTTATGGAGCTTGCCTGGCAATTGCCCAGGATGACATTAAGAAACTGGTCGCCTATAGCTCCGTCTCTCATATGGGTTATGTGATCTTGGGGCTCTTTGCGCTGAACCAGATTGGCGTGACCGGCTCGCTCTACCAGATGCTCAACCACGGGGTGTCTACGGGCGCGCTCTTCCTCCTGGTGGGAATCCTCTATGAACGCAAACACACCCGAGAGATTTCGGCCTATAGTGGCCTTGCCAAAACATTGCCGATTTTCTCGATCGTGATGTTGATCGTGACCTTCAGCTCGATCGCCCTTCCGGGAACCAACGGCTTCATCGGCGAGTTCCTAATCCTGCAGGGCAGCTTCCTCGCCCAGCCGCTCTGGACAGCCCTTGCGGGTACCGGCGTGATCCTCGGCGCAGTTTATATGCTCTGGCTTTGCCAACGTATTTTGTTTGGCACCCCCGACGCCAAAAAGTCTGAGGGCCTCACCGACCTCAATTGGCGCGAATTCGGCTATATGCTCCCTCTCATCTTTTTGATTTTCTATATGGGCCTTTACCCTAAGACATTTTTTGATCGCATGGAGCCCTCGGTGCAGGCCTTCATGAAACAAATTTCTTCTCCCACTGGGGAAACGGCTGCGCTTGGAAAGGGTTCGTATGGAATCAACCGCTGAGATCATCAATCCACTGAACTTAACTCTCAGTGAAGCCCAGTGGATGGGCCTAGGCCCCTACCTTATCCTCACTGCGGGCGTCCTGCTTTCGATGCTTTTGGCCACCGTGCATTTTGGCCAGAAAAATACCAAGCTTCCGCTTTTTCTCTTTTCTTGTTTTACGGTGCTTGCCGCTGGCGCCTGGACCGGAATGCATTGGATGCGCGAGCCCCTGCCCGTTTTTGGTGGGTCGATGCTGCTCGATTACTTTGGCTCGTTTTTTAACATCCTGCTTTGCGGTGCCACTTTTCTCGTTTTCCTTAGCTCCTATTCTTATCTAGACGAGGGCGAGATCCACTACTCCGAATTCTATCCGGTGGTTCTGGCCTCCACCTTGGGCATGATGCTGCTCGCGGCAGCGGGTGAATTGCTCACGATCTTCATCTCTCTGGAGCTGATGAGCTTGGCGGTGTATGTGCTCGTGGGCATCCGGCGCCGCGATGCGCGCAGCAACGAAGCCGCGGTGAAATACTTTGTGATGGGCGGCGTGGCCGCGGCGATTTACCTATATGGCACTGCCCTGATTTATGGCGCGCTCAACACCACGAAGCTCTCCCAGATTTCGATGTTGCTGAGCCAGGATGGGAACAATGCCTTGAACAATCCGATCCTGATCACGGGGATTGTGCTTTTGCTCGTGGGTTTCCTCTTTAAGGTGGCGGCCGTGCCCTTTCATATGTGGACACCCGATGTCTATGAGGGCGCCCCTGCGAACATCACTTCCTATATGGCCACGGCCCTGAAGGCCGCCGTATTTGCCGCGCTGGTGCGGGTGAGCGTAAGCATTATGGGCGACCAAGGCGTGCATCTCCTTGGGAATGCCGATGGAATGATCCACGGCATGCTCTGGTGGCTCGCCCTGCTCACGATGGTGATTGGGAATTTTGTGGCCCTGATGCAAACCAACCTCAAGCGTCTCCTGGCCTATTCGGCGATCGCTCACACGGGTTACCTGCTAGTGGGTCTGTTGGCCGGACCCACCGTGGGTTATTCGGGAATCCTCTTCTACCTCGTGGCTTATGTGGCGATGAATATCGGCGCCTTTGCCCTACTCACGCTTTTTGCCGGCAAAGATGACCGCCCCCTAACCACCGAGGGTGTGGTGGGCTTGGGCAAGCGCCATCCGTGGGTGGCGGCCGCGCTCACCATATTCCTGCTCAGCCTTGGCGGCTTTCCGCCCACGGCGGGTTTTGTGGGGAAATACTATCTCTTTTCTGGAGCGCTGGAGGCGGGAGAGATTTTGTTGGTCTTGATTGCCGTGCTCACGAGCGCTGTGTCGGTCTTCTACTACCTGCGCATTGTGGTGCTGATGTATATGAAAGACGGGAATTCCACCGTGCACTTTCGTATGTCGGCTTATGCTTGCGCCGCCATTGCGATTTGTGTGTTGCTGACCTTGAACTACGGGATTTTTCCGGGCGCCCTACTGCTGGCGGTAAAGAAGGCCGCGGTTTTTTAGCGCTGGCCTGCAGCAGTAGGTCAGCAGCTTAGTGCGCCAAGACCTCGGCCACCAAGGCCGGCATGGCCGTGATGTCCTCGAAGGGCTTCGTCAGCACCCGGCTGGCGCCGCGGTTTAGCAGGTCCTCTTTCACCGAGCTATCTCCGTAGGCCGTCATCATCAGCACCTTGGCGTGCGGAAGTTTTTTTCGGCAATAGTCGAGCACCGTGCCGCCGGGGATTTCCGGCATCAAAAGATCCACAAAGAGCAAATCGAAATCGGTTTGGGTCTCCAGGATCTGGATGGCTTCAAGCCCGTGGTTGGCAATGGTCACGGCATGGCCCGCCCGCAGCAGCACCCGCTGCAAACTAGTGGAGATGATTTTCTCATCGTCGACCACGAGGATTTTTTTCAAGCGGGGCTTCCTTGCTTGGCAGGAAGGGAAACCCGGAACTCTGTGCCTTTGCCGAGCTCGCTGGTGACCTCCACTTTGGCGTTCATCCGTTGGGCGAGATTGCGCACAATCGAAAGCCCGAGGCCCGTGCCCGAGCCCTCTTGTTTGCTTGTAAAAAACGGATCAAAGATATGGCGCAATTTCTCCGCGGGGATTCCTGGCCCGGAATCTTTCACGGCCACCTGGTAGAGCTGGCCGCTTTTTTCCACGCGGATTGCCAGCACGCCTTTGCCGTTCATGGCTTGCACGGCATTGGTGATCAGATTGAAAAAAATCTGCTGCAGGGAATTGAGGCAAACATAGGCTTTGGGGCTTTCTTCGGCACAGTCTATCTGCACCGACACCTCACGCAGCGCAGCCTTGGAAAAATTCAGGGCCGAACGAATGGCTTCTAGCACATTGCTCTCGGCAGCGGCCTTTTCCTCCACGCTCGTGAAACCCAAGAGATCATCAATGATCTTTTTCGAGCGCCAGGCGGCGGAGCGGATTTCCTCAATGTCTTCCAAAAGCGCGGCATCCATCTTTTTCTCGGCGCCTTCGGAAAGCAGGATCTGGCTTGTGGCGAGAATTCCTGCCAGGGGATTGTTGATTTCGTGAGCCACCGCACCCACCAGCTTGCCCAAGGCAGCCATTTTCTCCGACTGAATGAGCGTGGAAGCTAAGGCCGTTTCTTTGGCCACGTTTCGGTAGAACTGGAAATGATAGGCCTGCAGGCCGGAGCGAATGCCGTAGGACCAAGCCAAAAGGTCTTTTTTCTGTTTGCCCTGCCAGTGGATGCGGCTGCCGGATTGAGGCTGCACTTCCAATCCCACAGGGCAGCTCGGGCAGGGCGCACGCCGATTAGCTAGGAGAGCAAAACAACGCTTGCCCTTAAGCTTCTTGATGTCTTGGTTCACCAGCGTGGCGAAAGCCTTATTGGCCTTCACGATCTCGTATTCAGAGCTGATCACGGTGAGGGGCTCGGAGATCCCGTCGAAGGTGGCGCGCCACTCTTTGCTGGCGCGGCTCAAAGTCTTGAGCATCACCACTTTTTCCAAAGCGAGGGCGAGGGGCCCGTAGGTCATTTCCATCAGCCAATGATCTCGTTCCAGGAAAGGCACGAGCTCACGCCGGAATAAGAGCAGGGCCGCGGATTTTGCTTCGGAGGATTGACGGGGCGGGAAGTCCACGATGAAGGATATTCCCATACCAAAGCTCCAGGGATGGTTAGTGAATCCGTCCCAAGGCACTTGGCTTGGATCAGAGCTGCCAAAGAGAGTCACCTCGCCATCCTTCATAGAGGACGACAAACAATGGGGCGGTAAATGAGATATATCTAGACGCTTGGCTTCTTTAGACTCCGCGTTTCCATGCCAAGCATGCAGCAAGCGCCCATGGGAATCCATGGTCACGAGAGTGCAATCATGAAATTCCAGGACGGACTTCAAGGTGGCCGCGATTTTCAAAAGATCGGGGTATTCCTCGGCATCCGTGCATTTGCGCATCAGATTGGTCACTAGATGAATGGCGGGATTGGCGCCTGATTGCTGGGAGCGTTTGTGGTGGTCGCGCAGGGCTTCCAGCCTTTTTTTGCGGCGATGAATGGCGATGGCTTGATGGATCTCTTCTTGGATCTCTTCGGGCGACCAGGCTGCGTAGAGCATGCGTGGCACCAGGATTTTGGCGAGGTTGGGGATTTTTGTGCCCACGGCTAGCAAGATATCCGGGGTGCCCGGCAGGCGTTGCAGTTGGTTCAGATGGGTCTGGTAGAAAAAAGAAGCGCCTAGAACAAAAAGCTCAGCCGGATCGACCAACTGGTTTTCACAGGCCTCTTCCAGGGTTTTTTCGCGGCTGCATTGGATGCGAGCGGCATCCAGGGCTTCACGGATCTTCTCTAGTTCGGGATCTTCGCCCACTAGGCGCACTTGGAGCGAAGCCGACATACCTAGGAGGTTCTTAAGCGTTGCAGCACGGGGATCCCGTAGTCTGACATTTCTTGCAGGGCTTCCGGCAATTCATTACAAAGCACATCGGCTAGCATGAGATAGTCGTTCTGCTTTTTGGCGGGCAGCAATTCCTCAATGGCCGAGACCAAACGCACCTGGGCGATCCGCAAGGAGGAATCATTGGTGTGGATGCCTTTGTACTTTCCGCGCAGCATGCTTTGCGAGGCTAGCACTAGCTGGGTGAGGTTCTCTAGACCTTCCACCAAATGCACAAAATTTTTATCGGCTTCCTTAATCTTGCCGCTCTTATAGTTTTCGCCATTGAGCTTGCAATACGAGATGAGCTTTTTGATATAGGCGCGCGCGGAGGCCAGGGCTTCATAGGCAAGCTCGATCTGGTCCACCGTGGTGATCTCGATTTTTCCAATTTGCCCGAGGGCGCGCATCGAATAGTTCACTTCGCGGGATTCATCGATGGTCTCGCCATCGATTTTTAAAATGGAAATCACCTGGGAGCGAGACGCAAGGTCGCGATTCAGGCCGTTGAGAAATTCACCAAACAAAGTGTCTTCGCTTTTTTGGTGAGAGGCGCCATTGATGAATAAATTAACCATCGGATCGATCCCCCTCGGTAGAGGCTGCAGATTCCTTTTCGAAAGTAGTATGGAATAAAGCGCGCAGTAAGTCGAGCAGTACAACTACTCTCTCTTGGAGCTCAGCAAAAACAGTGGCCATGGCTTCGGCAAGGTCGGCAGGAGCCAGGTCTGGTATGTATAGTTGTTTTTTGGTGTGAAAGGTGGCTAGTGGCGCAAGGGCCGGGTAGGTAGCACCTATTGTGTGAAGCAGATCCTCCACCTTGGAGGCGATCTGATTCTTGTTTGGCACGGGCAAGGTCTCCTTTTATCAGACTGGCTGATACGTGTTTGCTATAGGTGCGGCCAAAGTTTGCCACCTC
>JAKFYM010000296.1 GCA_021730855.1 Bdellovibrionales bacterium | reverse complement strand
GTGGATTTTCTAGTCTCTTCCTAGGCTTGCGCTGGAGACGCGCGCATTCACTCTATAGGAATAGCAAATCGCAGCTTTCTTTTTTCTTCTCGGAATTTCTTCTCGCTGCTCCTAGATCGCCTGCTCTTTCGTAAAAATCCTCGCGAAAAACCTATGGTAGCTTCGGAAAAATTACGGAGGTATCCCATGGACTTAAGCAAAAAGAAAAACCAAGAACTTCTAGCGGAACTAAAAGATCTCACCGGGCAGGAGCGCTTGCTAGTCACTCGAGTTCTTTTGTACTTACAGGAAGTAGAAAAAAGAAAACTTTTTTTGGAAGAGGGTTATTCCTCCCTTTTCGCCTTCTGCACGGAATTTCTGCTCTACACTCCGGCCGAAGCGCAGGTACGGATTGAGGCTATGCGCTTAGGGAAAGAAATCCCTGAAGTGATCGAGAAGATCAAAGAAGGGAAAGTCTCGCTTTCGAATGCGGCGGAGGCGCAGGGGCATTTTCGCCGGGAGGAGAAAAAGAGAGTTGTGCCTAGGGAAGAAAAAGAAGAGGTGCTCGAGAGCCTCTATGATTGCACCACCCGAGAGGCCGAAAAAAAGCTTAATGAGCGCTACGATCCCGAAGCCAAGGTGAAGCTTTCTTTCTACGCCAGCCCCGAGCTCCTCGAAAAACTAGAAAAATGCAAAGGCCTCCTGGCGCACCAGAATTATGAGGGAGACCTGGCGAAGCTCATCGAGATCCTCGCAGATAAGGCGCTAAAGGTGGATGATGCGTCGCCTCGTAGGGCGCCCCAAGCGCAGAAAACGCAGGAAAATAGAACCCGCCATATCCCCAAAGCCACCCAAGCCTTTGTGTGGAAGCGAGCCAACCACCAATGCGAATACGAAAAGAACGGCAAGCGCTGCACAAGCAAGCACGCCCTAGAAATCGACCATCTTATCGAATACGCCAAAGGCGGCAGCAACAAACCCGAAAATCTCCGGCTTCTCTGTTCCGCTCACAATAAGTTCCGGAATTTCCAGCAATCGGGATAGGCGCGGTCGCAAAAATAGACCGCGCCGAGGCCGCGGCTGAGAGGAAAAGAGCGACTCCTTCGTTGTCGGACCGAATCGGGCCGAAAAGGTGCTCGATTAAACTGCTCTGCTACGCCTCCGCGCCTTTTCGGCCCTCCGCCGCGGAGTCGCTCTTTTCAACCAGCTGCAGGAGGTTTATTTTTGCGACCGCTTCTAAGAAAAATGCTAGCTTCCGGATCCGATGCAAGAAGCAATCTATTTTAGTTACGTCTGGCCCGAGCCCCGCTCCAGTGCGGCCGGGCTGCGCTCGCTCGATATTCTAAAGCTCTTGCAGGAGAACTGGAAAGTCACTGCGTTTAGCCCATCGAAACAAAATATCCATAGCGAGGAACTAAACCGCCTAGGCATTACCACCCACAGCTGCGCGGCCAATGAGAGCACCAATGATCCCCTCTTCCGCTCCCTGCAGCCAGAGCTCGTGGTTTTTGACCGTTTTGTGATGGAAGAGCAGTTTGGCTGGAAGTGTCGGGAGTTCTGGCCCGAGGCCCGCTATTGGATCGACACCCAGGATCTCCATTCCCTACGTCGTTTGCGCGAGCAAAATCCCCAAGCTAAGAACCCCAATCCGAACGAGTTCGGGGAGGATCTCTTGCGCGAGATTGCATCCCTCCTCCGCGTAGACGGGGCACTCGTGGTTTCGAACTGGGAAAAAAACTGGCTTGACATGCACTTTCCCCTCCTGCGGGAGCGCGTCCACTACCTACCGCTCTTTGCGGAAACTGCGCCTGGCCTTTCTTATTCCGAGCGTGCTGATTTTGCTTTTCTGGGGAACTTTCGTCATCCCCCCAATCTCGATGCGGTCCACCACCTGGCCTCTACGATCTGGCCTCGCCTGCGCGCAGCCCTACCAGAAGCTAGGCTCCATCTCTATGGCGCCTACCCTCCGGCTTCTGTCTCGGCCCTTGGGGAAAAAAATGGCATCGCGGCCCATGGCCCCGTGCACGACCATCGCGCCGCCTTGTCTCAGCACCGAGTGTTCCTAGCGCCCTTACGTTTTGGCGCCGGAGCCAAGGGCAAGGTGCTCGAGGCCTGGGCCACCGGCACCCCCGTGGCGGGAAGCGAAATCGCTTTTGAAGGGATGGCCGAGGGCGTGCCCGGGGCCTTGGAATTTCTGCCCACCGCGATCCGTCTGTACCAGGATGAAACCTTCTGGCAAGAAGCCAGTGAGTGGGGCCTAGAGCGAGTACGCAACCATTTTCGCGCGGCACTCTGGAAACGGGAGCTGCACCGATGGCTCGCGGCTCCTAAAACACAGGATTTCTACGGACGGATGCTCAGGCACCAATCCCTCAATGCCACCAAATATTTTTCGCGCTGGATTGAGGCAAAAAATCAGGGGCGCCCGATGCGCCCCTGATGGGGGGATTATTTTTTCTCGTCCAATAGGCCTTGGAAAATATCGCCCTCTTGCACGGTGATCTGCTTGGGCCGCGCCTGCTCTTTTTTCGGCAAAGCCAAGGTAAGCACGCCGTCTTGTAATTTCGCGGCGATGCCCTCCACACTCACGTCATCCGGCAGGGAGAATAGCTTACGAATACCTCGCCCCTTATGCTCTCCCTCCACAAGGAGGTGGCGATTCTCGACAGAAATTTTCAAGTTCTCTTTGGGGAGGCCGGGGGCATCGAGCTCAATGAAATAGGCTTTATCATTTTCTTCGATCTTACTGCGCTCAGAATAATCTTGAGCAAAAGTGGGAAAAGTAAAAGGAAACAAAATATCAGTACGCATAGATACCTCCTAAATTTTTTTAGGGGGTGGCCACCCCGACTCATGCTCAAAAGATAAGTAGGCTTTGCAAGCTGTCAAGGGGCTGGTATCTTCGCCCCATGAAAATCAGCAAAAGGATTCGCGTTTTTGGCAAGGTCCAGGGAGTTTTCTTCCGGGAATCCATGCGCCAAGAAGCGCTCCGCCTTGGCGTCACCGGCTGGGTGCGGAACCTCAAAGATGGGAGCGTGGAAGCTCTTGTCCAGGGGGAAGAAATCCTGGTGCAGGAATTATTGCAGTGGGCGCAACACGGGCCGCCCCACGCTCGGGTTGAGCGCGTGGAAGTCGAACCCGCCTCCAATGAACCGGCCCTATCCCAATTTGACCGAAAAACAACGGAGTAACCAAAATGGCTCGTACCCCATCCACCATGCTTGAGCTCGGCACCGCCGCCGCTCCCTTTTCCCTGCCCAATTGGAACGGCAAAGACACCGTTGCGCTGAAAGACTATTCCGGAAAACCCATATTGATTATGTTTATCTGCAACCACTGCCCCTTTGTGAAGCATGTTCGCTCGGAGCTAGCCGCAATCGGGGTGCTGGGAGAGAAAATCGGCGTAGCTGTGGTGGCGATCAACAGCAATGATGTGGCCACCCACCCCGAGGATAGCCCGGAAAAAATGCGGCTCGAGGCGCAGGAGGCTGGTTATACCTTTCCCTATCTCTTTGACGAAACCCAAGCCGTGGCCCGTGCCTACCAAGCCGCCTGCACCCCGGATTTTTTTCTTTTCGATGCGAGCCACCGCCTCGCCTACCGCGGCCAGCTCGATGATAGCCGCCCCGGCAATGGCCAGCCTGTGACCGGGCGCGACCTGCGCGCGGCCATGGAAGCCGTGGCCAAAGCCCAGCGGCCGAGCGCCGAGCAAAAGCCCAGCTTAGGCTGCAATATCAAGTGGAAGGATTAATAGTAAATTAATTTTGTACACAAATGCCAAGCACTATAACCAATCATGGCATTGGTGATCTTCTCTCGTAATGCGCTCGCAGCCCAATTTTTCGCGCAGCAAATTATTTGAGAAGATTGCATTGATGCGTATCCACAGCAAAGGGTGCCCCTTCGGGCTCACGTTTCCACTAATAGCGCGCCTCTGATCCAATAGAGAAAAAGAGTAAAACATCGCGCAAAATGGATTTGTTGTTCTCCTAATGAACAATTGCCAGTCTTCCTGTGTGCTCTCCTGAGAAAGAGCATATGGGAGAGCTCCAATCATCAGATAATCCGCCAGTGGTTCGACAGTAGTGTTAAATTGGGAAGTGTAAGATCTATGCAGCCTAAAAGTTCGCTGGATGCAGCTGCGAACCACATCTGCACCAACCGGCATTGATAGGAAATCCCAGTCTATATTTCCGCGAAAATCTATAGTCAGCGGGTGAGCTAACTCGTGGGCACTGATCGCCCAAAGATTTTGACTCTGACCAGGAGCTTCCAGGAAGCCCCCATAGAAAGGGTTGTAACTGATTGTTTTTGTTCCGAGGTTAACTCCCGCTTGAAAAGAGGTATTTTCAATGTCTTGAAGTTCATACTTGGGCAAAAGGCGCGCCCCAAAGTAGCTTAATCTATCCTCGAATTTTTCCACGTCCAGTCCCGGTATTTGCCTAAACCACTGTTTGTATCCGGAAACTACGTCTTCTAAATGACTCTGCAGAGGTTCTCGAGTTCTCTCTTCAAATTGATCGTATGTTGCTTCAACGGCCAATAGCTGCGAAACGCTTTGACAAAACTCTGTCGCAATAGAGCGGTTAAACTCAAAATTACCAAAAAGAGAAACGTTTTCTTGCATCTCATTCACGCACGCAGTCAATTTCGGCTCGGGTAGATTGCGATACTTCGACATAAGGTTGCTCGTCAGATTGGCGATCGCATCTTGACTGTTTAGAAAGTCGTTGCGTTTCCGAATAAAGCAGTTGCCACGCTTGAACCATCCACACGGATCGCTATTTAAGTGGAGATAAATGGCATTGGGAAAGTATCGATCGTTTTTCACGAAATCCCGAGTCATACGCTGATAAGAATCGTTTCTATCGCTCATGGCCCTGGCTAAAATATGATCTACAGACAACATCACACTGGATCGTTCATCCTCTATCAGAGAATTTTCGCAGAACTCACTGACCTTCTGAAAGATCGTAGCACTATCAGAACGTAAATCGCCAAGAGCGCACATTTTATCTAACGGAAGACCCTCTCGGCCTCGCTCGACAAGAGAGAGATTCCAGCTGTTCGCTGAGAGGCAGTCGACTCCCGTACAAGTGCGCACATCTGGCGAGAGCTCGGCGAAAGCAATCCCAGGGACCAAAATAAACAACGGTGCAAAATAATCTAACAACAACGTCGCTGTACGACCCATAAAACTTCGATCCCTGGTAGGCTTGCAGAGAGTCTTGATCCTCAGAACTGCCCAGCCACTTCTTTGGCAAAGTTAGCTTGGCTAGCCTCACTTAGAGAAGAGCAACCAAGGTCGGCTTCCACCCAAGAGTCCGCGGTCCGCACCGTCGATTGCACAAAAAAGCCGCCAGAGATTCGTTGCTGAGCCACATCCACCGGTATCTCCGCGGTGGATGTATAGCTTGCGCCCCTATCATAAATCGTCGTGACTGCTAGGTAAGGGTTATGTTGCGCACGAGCGTCCATGCCTCCTAGTCTCTCCACAGAGAGATCGAGGATGAGTGATTGCGAGCGATCGGACAAACGATAGTTCTTACGGCGCGTAGAAAGCTCTTCCACGAGATTGCCAGTGAAATCGGTTTCCAAATAGAATTCCCCGGGCACCTGGGTGTAGTCCATGTCTCCCCGATAGTGCGTGACTTTCCCGGCCGTCAGGTCCACCACCAAAGATTCCTCCATGAAAAATTCCCGTGGCAGGAGGAAAGCATATTCGAATTCCATGTCCCCGCCATACACAGACAAGCGGCAAGCCAAGGTGTGGGCAAAAAGCTTAGGCCCTTCCAGTAGGTAAAGGGGCCGCTCTACGGTCAGTTCCGCGGCTTGGGCTTGGGCTTGGGCTTGGGCGAAAAAAGAAACTAGAATCAGAAGGAATTTCATAGACACTCCGCGTAAAGTTTGGCGACCCGCCTTCATCCCATGAACGGGCATGGAATCCAAGTGGAGAGTGAAATTTCTTGCGCAGGGCAATAGACTCACCGTCTATTGTTCAGGAAAAATAGCGATGTTAGTAAACAGGCGCCCTAAAGGGGATCTACTTAATTTATTTGAAAGGCGTTATTTATGAAAAAATCTTTAGTTTTACTTATGTTCATGGCTCCTCTATTCGCACAAGCTCACGAAGCAGCTACGAAATGTGAAGGCCAAGCACGTAAGGCTGCTCAGGGAATGGTTGAAGCGGCCGCGACGGCCATTGGGTTAGATTTAAAGTTGGACGAGATGACATATTCAAACGGTGCAACCTACAGATTTTCCGTCCCTTCAGGCCATCAGCACCTTGGCGCGTATGAGATCCAGGTGGCAATGGACGAAGCAGTTTGCTTCCCGAAATCCGTGGACTGGACAATCTCTCCCCGCGACTAGTGAGGGAATAATTTTCTTGGGACTGTCGTAGTAGGAAAATTTCTACTACGACAGGTGTTTACTGACGGGCAAAAGCCGTTGACCTACTATTTGATCGGGGAATGTCTACTCCCTGGTACCCCAAGGCCCCTTTGTATCAAAGAGCGAGAAAACGGCGGTGGCACCAGCCGCTTTCGGTGAGCTCGGGATGAAAGGCGGTCACCATATGGCGGCCACTCTTAAGAAAAACGGCCTCTTCGCCAATAAATCCCGCCACCTGCACCTCCGGGCCCCAACGTAAAAATTTGGGTGCGCGAATGAACACGGCAGCCTCTTCGTTTCCGTCCACTTCCACTGCTCCCTGAAAACTCTCGAGCTGACGGCCATAGGCATTTCGTTTCACCGCAATGTCCAGAATGTTCAGGCTGGGCTGTTGCGGATTTTCCACCGTGCGCGCCATCAGGATCGCGCCCGCGCATATCCCCCAGAACGGGATCTTCTCTGCTAAAGGAGGCAGTGCTTCCCAGAGGCCAAATTGGTGCAGGAGTTTTAGCATGGTGGTGCTCTCGCCCCCGGGCAAGATCAGGCCATGCAGGTTTTCTAAATCATCTCGAGTGCGCACGTAGCGAATCTCGGCGCCGAGTGCGCGCAGGTGGATCGCATGCGGTTCCACGCAGCCCTGGAGCGCGAGGATCCCGATCACTACCAGCCTCGCTGTGCCAAGCGGTTTTCGGCGGCGATATGTTTCATTTCCACGCCCGTCATAGCTTTCGGCAAGGACGTGGAAGCTTCGAGCAGCACGCCGGCATTGGCAAACTGCGCGGTGGCTTTCACGATCGCCTTGGCGCGGGTTTCCGACTCGGCCGGAGTGGCATCGGCAAAAATCCCCGAGCCCACAAACACTGTCTCGGCCCCGAGCTGCATCATGAGCGAGGCATCGGCCGGAGTGGCCACGCCACCCGCGGAGAAATTCGGCACCGGCAGGCGGCCCGTTTTGGCCACCATCTGCACAAGCTCCAGTGGAGCCTGCAGGCGCTTGGCTTCAGAAAAAAGTTCGGTGGAGTCCATCGCTTTTAAGCGACGCATCTCTTTCATCAGGGTGCGCATATGGCGCACGGCCTCGACCACATTGCCCGTGCCCGCCTCACCCTTGGTGCGGATCAGGGCCGCGCCCTCGGCGATCCGGCGCAAAGCTTCGCCGAGATTGGTGCAGCCACAAACAAAGGGCACGCGAAAGGCGTGTTTGTCGATATGATTTTCCTCGTCCGCCGGCGTGAGCACTTCGCTCTCGTCAATAAAATCCACTCCAAGCTCCTGGAGAATCTGCGCTTCGGCAAAGTGGCCGATCCGGCACTTGGCCATCACGGGGATCGACACCACATTCATGATCTCACGAATCATCTGGGGATCGCTCATGCGGGCCACTCCGCCCTGGGAGCGGATCAGGCTGGGGATACGCTCCAGCGCCATCACGGCCACGGCTCCGGCCTGTTCGGCGATCTTGGCTTGCTCGACGTTCATCACGTCCATAATCACGCCGCCCTTGAGCATTTCGGCCAGACCTGTCTTTACGTTGATTTGCATAGGAACTCCTTGGATAAGTGAGGCATTTTTACTGTAAGTTGACGCGCATGGGAAGGGTTTTTTGGGGCTTCTGGGACAAGCCACCTTCTCCAGGCCACCCAAGAGACGCAAAATCCGCTATACTCCCCTCCGATGCCCCCCTCCCGCGCCCTTATCTGGCTCCGCCGCGATCTGCGGCTCGACGATCACACGGCCCTGGCCGCCGCCGCAGCGGAAAAGACAGCCGTGGCCGCGGTCTTTGTCTTCGATCCTGCCATCTTGCAACCCCTCGACAAAAATGATCGCCGCCTCACATTTATCCATCGCTCTCTGGAAGAACTGGCGGCCTCACTCAAATCGAAGGGCAGCGAACTCATCGTGCGCCACGGC
>JAKFYM010000046.1 GCA_021730855.1 Bdellovibrionales bacterium | reverse complement strand
CGGAGAGCGTGGGCTTTTGTTCATTGAAAGCGAAAGTGACGTTTTCGGTGAGCGAAGCCTGCGGACGAATTTCCTGCAGGCCAACAACGACCCCCAATGCGAGGAGGCTGCCTAGGAGCGCTGCCCACATCGCAATCCAGCTCCCTTAGAGGTTGATGGTGACGTTGCTGATCACTTTTTCTTCGGTGATGGTCCAGTAGTCACAGTTCGAACCATTTCGCAACTGTCCGCGGGCACCCGCGGTGAAGGTTTGGAGGTCCGCAGTGGTCACAGCCGCGGGAAGGGCCGTGACGTGGCTGGTGCAGATGGTCCAAACTGCAGGAAAGTTCACGCGCTGCCAGACCGAGTTCGTGGTGGCACCGGCATAACCAGTCACGCCTCCGGCAGCACCGCTCCAACCCACGGAATAAAAACGCTTCGCACCTTCCGGCATATACCCAACAGCATCAAAGGAAGGAATGTAGGCGGAATATTCTGAGTAGAAAGCCTTCTCCGATCCATACACAGCGGCTAACGCAAGCTTGGCTTCCGATTGGCGGGCCTTGGATTGGTAGCGCGAGAAGTTCGGGGCCGCTACGGCCACGAGAATCCCGATGATGCCCACCACGATCATGAGCTCAATTAGAGTGAAACCTTCTTGGCCAATTTTATTGAATTTTATTTTCATACATCCCTCTACATATAGGAGTGCAAGACTCCAGCCAAAGCTCTAAAAAAAAATCATCCATTAATTCAATAGCCTATATTTATGCGGCAAACCAGAAAAGAAAAAAACTGACAAAAAACGGCGCTCGTAACAAATGAAGTGACGAATTGCGCACACGCTTTAGGGAATAATCCTTGGGTACCTGTTGGCGCGTAGGGCCAAATGCCAGAAATAAAAAAGGGGCGCTGGAAGCGCCCCACCCCACCCATGCTATGTAAATTTTATTTATAGACTTACGTCTACGTTACTGAGTATTTTTTCTTGGTCAATGGTCCAGTAGTCGCAGTTCGTAGCATCCCGCAACTGCCCACGGGCACCCGCGGTGAAGGTTTGGAGGTCCGCCGTCGTAACCGCCGCGGGCAGGCCAGTGTCGTGGTCTGCGCAAACGGTCCAAACCGCAGGGTAGTTTACGCGCAGCCAGACCGAGTTCGTGGTGTTACCGGCATAACCAGTCACAGAACCGGAGACACCGCTCCAACCGGCGCTATAGAAGCGCTTGCTGCCTTCCGGAAGGTAACCAATGGCATCAAAAGATGGAATATAGGCGGAATATTCCGAATAGAAGGCCTTCTCGCCCTGGTAGATCGCGGCTAGCGCAAGCTTGGCTTCCGACTGGCGGGCCTTGGATTGGTAGCGCGAAAAGTTCGGAGCAGCCACGGCCACGAGAATACCGATGATGCCCACCACAATCATGAGCTCGATCAAGGTAAAACCTGCCTGGCTTTTTTGAAGTGTTTTCATAATCCCCTCTTCGTTATTGTATATGATTGCAAGATTACAACCAAGTTTGCCACAAAAAAACTCAAGTGATCTCAGTTACTTGCGGTAAACGCCGCAAACGGGCTGACAGTTTGCGGGAGAAAGCGCCGAAAATTGTCACTCCACTAGAGGGGGACAATAAAGGTGGGAGGGAATCAACCCGGATACCCCGGCCAAAGGCCTATTTTTTTGGGTTAGATTTGGGGATGGTTTTGGTCTTAGCGGGGGCCGAACAATACGACTTATTTACCTTAGGCACGGCCGCCGCCGCAAAAGCCTTCCATTCGGCCAGGCTGCCCGTAGGCACAAAAAGGGAATAGTCCGAGAGATTCTGGATCCGCAGGCAGCTGCCAAAGGCGGTGATATTGGCTGTTTGGCCCTTGGCCACTGATTGAAGCCTTAGGTCGGCCGCCACGCCCTCATTGACGAGCAAGAACAAAAAAGTAAGCCCAAATAAACTCACTTCTTCTCTCGCTCTCGCATTTTTTTCATTTCTACCTTTAGCTCGGCTAGATCTCGCTGCAAGACTTTGTTTTCTTGCTCCAGCTTCGCCAGCCGCGCGTCGGTTTCGGTTTGTTTGGCAAGCCACTTGGCGTGAAATTCCTTCAATGCTTCCACCAGCACCGGCACAATATTGCCGTAGGAAACGGTCTTAAAGCTTTCCTTCGTATCCGCATCAGTGGTGGTTTCCACCAATTCAGGAAAGAGTTTTTCCACTTCTTGGGCAATGAAGCCGATCGCTTTTTGGTTGTTCTTCTTCCAGCGAAAGGCCACCCCACGTAGTCCGAGAGCTTTAGCCAAAGGATTTTCCAGCTCTTTCACTTCTTTTTTGAGCTTCACATCGGAGGTGTAGAAGAAAGCAGCGGCGTACATATTCGCGGTGGTTTGCATATTCCCGTTCGCATAGAACGAATGGGTGTTGTTGTAGCCGATGATGCCGTAGTAAGTGGTGTTTGCGGTTTGGGCGTAAAGATTTCCAACCACATGCAGCTTGTAGCCGGGGACAGAGGTTGCCACTCCCACGTTGCCGGTTTTGTAGACCGCCAACATGGGACTTGTGATATTCGCGGCCCAAGCAATTCCGAAATATTCACCATCCGGACTCATTCCGATAGTAGACTGTCGTCCTACCCCGCCAGCGTTTCTTCCATAGAAATTCAACTCGACATCCAGGCTGTTTGTAGCTTCATTAAGTTGCAACTTTTTAGCCGGTGCAGTAGTTCCGATACCGACATTGCCGTTCCCTAGGATCGTCATACGAGGGAGGGAATTGGTGCCAAAAAACATTGGAATGTTAGGATAAGCGACGAACGCGACTTCGCGAGCGCCGCTGTCGCCATCTCCTAGGTACCATGCATTTGCACCCGCTGAATCTTTGGCTCGAATATAGGCCGCAAAATTCACAGTCGACTCCAAATTGGTATTATCGCTTAAAATGAGCTTTTCACCAAAGGCAGACGAAACCGCAAGTGGCGCACTGGGGCTCGTCGTCCCGATCCCCACGTTCCCGCCAGAGGTAATCCGCATGCGCTCCACGCGAGTGGTGCCGTCGGTAACTCCCGTGCCGTTTACAAAAGTTAGCGCCGTAGGCACCACACCCGCAGACACCGCTCCATCTACAACCCCGATAATCCGACCCACTTGCCTCAGGGCTGCGCCATCGTATCCGGCAAAGTTCACCGCGCCCGTTTCATGGCCACTGCTTACCGCCGCGGAGCCAGTATGGTATTTGTTGAAACTCAACGCGGGGGCCAAGGCGGCGGACTGCGTCCTAGTCACATTGATCGAGGGTGCTGTTCCATTAAGCTCCAGGAGCGCGGTGGAAGCCGTGGTGCCTACGCTCACGTTCCCGGCAAAATAACCGGTACCGTTCACACTCAATCTATGTTGTGGATCCGTTCCGCCAACTGCCAGATTCCCGTTGCCCTTCATCCGCATCCGCTCACCGGAGTTGCCACCACTATTGTTCCGAAACACAAGATCCGTGGTTAGGGTGGGGAAATCGACCTGCACCTGCGAGCTGATCGTGGCACCAAGATTCGCATTCGAAGGAATGCCGGTGCCATGCACAAAGGAGACTCCCGCTATTTGCCCCACGCCAGTGGCTTCGGTGCGCATGATCATCTGGGGATACGACATTGAAACGTTGGAGACTTTCGAAATATCTAATAAGGCCTCCGGCGTGGAGGTGCCGATGCCCACGCTGCCTCCATTGTAGTAAATCTCCGAAGCATTCGCCGTGCTGCGCATCCAGATCTGTTCAATGCCCACGGCATTACAAGCAGTGATCAGCTCGCCCACAATGGTCACGTTCATGTTGAAGAAACGCTTAATGACAGCGGCTCCCACCGTGCCCTGGGTGCCGAATTTCATCCAGGATAGTTGTACCAGTGCCACGCCGGTTCCGTCGGCGATGCCGCCTGAGGTCACCGTATAATAAGGCAAGCCCGACATGGGTTCCGTGCTGCCATTAGGCCCCCCCACTTGAACATCCGACAAACGAACCGACCGCTCATAAATGCCCGTGGTGCCGGCAGTGGTCTGGATAAATACGGTGCCGCCTGATTGGTCTAGGATGGGTCCGCTAAAATCCAGCGGAGAACCCTGCTCCGGATCCTGGCCGGTAAAGGTGTTCAAACAGGCAGTGCCATTAGCGAGATAATTTATTATGTCCTGGGTGAGGCGGCGGGAATTTTCTTGGGCGTCTACGGTCTTTTGGCCCTGGAAGCTAGTACGGAGAATCGAAACGGCCGTGAGCGCCAGGCCACCGAGGAGGGCTGCCACCACCATGGTTTCCATGAGCGTAAAACCGCGCTGATTGCGCAAAAAAGCTGCGTCACATCCTGGACGTCGTCCCCACATACGTTCCCCCACTTCTTCTAGTCTATATAGTATAGGGCCTGGGAATTTTTCTGTAAATCCTGTCTATAAATAGAACATTTTTAGACTGCCTACAATTTGGCCACTTACCTGGATGCGTGATTTTAGAGCGGATTTGGGATGGGGCTCGGAACGAGCGCTTTCGTGATCGCACGCGGGCGAAAACCATTTCCATGGCCAATCCGGGCTTTCTTTCTTATGCTTTTTCCATGAATAAGCTCGAACGTTTTTGCGAATCCCGCTGGGCCCTCCTGGCTTTAGCGTTTTTTGTGCTCCTTCCCTATTGGAATGCCCTGCCCAATAACTTTCTCTGGGATGATGAGGTGCTGATCCTCGGCAATCCGCTCATCCAAACTTTTCACTGGGACATATTCCGCTCCACTCTTTTTGGCGGCGACAATTACTACCGCCCCCTCTCGGTGCTCACCTACCTCTGGGACCATACTCTCTTTGGCCTGAATAGCTGGGGCTTTCACCTCACGCAAAATCTCTGGCACGTACTCGTGACCCTGGGATTTTTCCTCCTTTTGCGCCTGCATTTTTCCGCCCTGGTGAGCTTTGCGGTGGCCCTGCTGTACGGCCTGCACCCCGTGCACGCCGCGCAGGTGCTAGCCCTCTCGGGACGCAATGGAATCCTCGAGGGCCTCTGGGTGTGGGCGCTACTTTTTCTGCACCTCGCGCTCACCGCCCCGGAGCGGCGCTCCGCCTGGCTAAATGGCATTTTTTCTGCCCTATTTTTCCTATTCGCCCTGCTTTCTAAAGAGTCCGCGATGGCATTTCCGGTGCTGGCGCTGCTGTATGTGTTTTTGTTCCTGCGTGGGCAGTGGAAGCGGGCCCTTCCGCTCTTCGCCACCTATTTTTTGCTTTTATTTGTGTACGGAGTTTTCCGTTTGCAGTTCCTGCCCGTGCAAAATATTGCCTCGCTCTCGATGGTGGCCAATGCCCCACCCTATTTGCGTCTCTGGACGGGCCTTTCCGCTTTCTTGCAGTACATAGGCCTCATCCTTTTCCCCTTTCCGCTCCACACCGAGCGGCACTTTGTGGAAGAAAGCTTATCTGCCTGGCGGCCGTGGCTTGGCTTGATTCTTCTCGAGCTCATTCTGGTGTGGATCTACCGCTCTAGGCGCAGCAATCCCTATGTGGTGTTTGGGCTAGGTTGGTTTCTTGTTCTGCTCGTGCCTTTGCTGCATTTTTTCCGTTTGCCGTTGAGCATGGCGGAGCACTGGCTCTATCTCCCCCTGATGGGCATGCTCTTCGTGGCCGCGCACTACCTTTCGCGCCTGGAAAAACAAAAAAAACTTTTTGTGACGACCACGGCTGCCATTTTACTTATGTATACGGGCCTGATTTTTTGGCGCGCCTTCGACTATCGAGATGGATTCACGCTCTACTCCACGGACCTCCAGCGTTCGCCCAACAGCTTCTTGCTCCACACCAACTACGGCGTGGAATTGTTTCGGCGTGGCGAAAAAGCCGAGGCCAAAATCGAATTTGCGCAGGCCGTGGAGCTTATGCCCAATAGCGGACCCGCCCTAAACAACCTTGGCGTGATTCACCAGCAAGAAGGAGAATTGGCGAAGGCCAAGGATCTCTACTGGCGATCGGTGCGCGCGGGCGGGATGCCTCTGGCCTACCAGAATTTGATCCCGATCCTCGTCAAGGAAGGCCGACTCGAGGAAGCGCAACAACTGCTGCAAGAAGCCCGCGCGCTCTATCCGAACCAGCCGATTTTTAAGCTGCGGGCCGAGGAAATCTAGACCTAATCAAGTCCTGAAAAAACTCTTCTTTCTCCTATGATAGCGCTGGAATATGCATAGGAATTTTTCGCGCCGAGATTTTTTGGAGTTCATGGGTCGTGGAATGCTTGTGGCAAGCATTTTTCCAAACTCCCTTCTAACTGCCTGCGCCTCGCTAGAACAATCTACTTTTCCTAGTCTCACGCCCTCCAGTGCGGATGCGTTGCGCCTAGCTTCTGGATTGAACTACCAGATCGTGGCTACCTGGGGCGACAAAATCTCTACCACCGAGAGCTTTGGTTTCAACAACGACTACCTCGCCTATTTTCCTTTGCGGGAAAACGACGGCCTCTTGTGCGTGAACCACGAGGCTCCTTTTCCACTTTTTGTCTCCAACCACAAAAGCACGGACGGAAAAAAATCAAAAAAGCAGGTGGAGCAAGAAATGGATGCCACCGGAGTGTCGATCATCCACATTCGCCAAGAGGCGCCCGGCTCCTGGAAGCTCATAAAAGACTCCCCCCACAATCGCCTCGTCAATGGCCGCACCCGCATTCCGTTTAGCGGCTCCAACAAGATCTTGGGCTCGAACACAGCCCTGGGCACGCTCGCCAACTGCGCCGGTGGGCAAACACCTTGGGGCACCTACCTCAGCTGCGAAGAAAACTTCCATGAATTTTATGGAGACGTGCAATATGTGAATGGCAAGCGCGAACTTGTCTACAAAGACGGGTTCCAGTGGCACGAACATTTTCGGCAACCGCCAGAGCACTATGGCTGGGTGGTGGAAATCGAGCCACGCAGCGGGAAAACGGAAAAACTCGTACCTTTGGGCCGCTTTGCTCATGAGAGCGCCACGGTGACGGTGGCCAAGGACGGGCGCGCCGTGGTGTATTCTGGCGACGATGCCGTGAACCAGTTTCTCTATAAATTTGTGGCGGATCGCCCGGGAAGCTTACGCTCGGGCACCCTCTACGTGGCCAATCTGCAAGAGGGCCGCTGGATTCCTCTCGCCCTGGATCAGCAGGAAGTCTTGCAAAAGAATTTTCATAACCAGCAGGAAGTGCTGATACACACACGAGAGGCCGCGCGCTTGCTTGGAGCCACGCCCTTGGATCGCCCAGAGGACGTAGAAATCTGCCCGCGGACGGGGGCCGTCTACCTTACCCTCACCAATAATGTGGGCAAGGGCAACTACTTTGGCTCGATCCTAAAATTGGAGGAGCGGGCAGCTGATCCACTGGCGATGGAATTCACCTCTTCCACTTTTTTGGCCGGCGGACCCGAAACCGGCTTTGCCTGCCCCGACAACCTAGCTTTCGACCGTAAAGGAAATCTGTGGATGACCACGGACATTTCCGGTTCCGCCATGAACAAAGACCCTTATCTGCCGTTTCAGAACAACGGTCTATTCTATATTCCGCTCGAGGGACCCAATGCCGGCAAGGCGCAGCTTTTGGCCACGGCCCCCACCGATGCGGAGTTCACTGGTCCCACCTTTTCTCCAGACGGCCGCAGCCTCTTCCTCTGCGTGCAACACCCGGGCGAACAAACGAAATCTTTAGAGGCCTGCACCAGTCATTGGCCTGCTGGAGGAAACTCCCTGCCGCGCCCAGCCGTGGTGGTGCTGTCTGGTCCCCTGCTAGAGCGACTCACGGGAACAGGTTAGCGAATCCCTGCTTCCTGGTATACGATTTTTAGAATGATTTTATCGCAAGCCCTCGCCCAGGCTGCCCTGCGGGACATGAATCAAATTGCGCTCCACGAGCGGGGAAAAACCATTACCTTTGGCGAGCTCAAGCGCCGCGTGGGCCAGCTGAGTTATCTCTACCAGACGGAGCTGCCCGCGGGGGAATTTGTGGGCATCATGGCCACCAATTCTTCGGCCACCGTGCCGACCTTTTTTGCCCTCACCAATATCGGCAATCCAGTTTATTTCCTGCCCATCGAGGAATCCAATGAAAGCCTCGCGAGGGACATCAACTCACTCGGCATCAAACATCTCTTAGTGACTGGCGACCAAGTCTCCCGCGCCAACGATTTCAAGCGCTCCTTCGGCCTTGCGGTGAGCATCGTGGAGCTCGAGAAAAAACGCGGGGGGGAATATGACCCCTCCTACATTCCCCCACCGGAGCGCTCCTTGCGGGAAGACGATCTCGTGCTAGCCCTCCGCCAGGAGGAATATGGGGAAGAGCGCAAATACGCCTTTTTCTCCCATAAAAAAATCTACCAATCCTGTC
>JAKFYM010000409.1 GCA_021730855.1 Bdellovibrionales bacterium | reverse complement strand
TAAAAAAGCGATGGGCTTGCGAAGGGGCTCCGAAAAGGCGGGGCAGAAAGGTGGAACGAATCTCCGCCTCTTGGCCGGAAGTGAGTGGCCATTTCCTTGAGCGAGCGGGAACAATTTTGGCAAAGCGGCCGGCTTCGAGCCCAGCTTGGATTTTTTCGCAAAAACGCAGCCAGTCGGGAAGATCTGTGCGTTCGGCCGGAGGAAGGGGCATTTTTTTTAATTCTTTTGCGGGAAGGGAGGGAATTTCCAGGAAGTTGCTAAGTTGCCATTTGGCGAGAGCGGGAAAATTCTGCCAAATAGAATCTATTTTTGCGCGAGGCTGGTGAAAGAATTGGGTTTGCAAAGAAAAGGGCGAGCTGCCCTCTTCTCCAGAAGCCGCGTAAAGCGGCCCTCCCGCTAGCTGTAGGCCAAACGAGCGCCCTCGCCCTTTGGCGATCGTTTGGGCCAATTCCCTCATTTTGGTTCCGGGATCTTTTCCCCGGGGCGGAGCGTGAGCACTTCCACTCCGGTGGGTGTCACCAGCACTGTGTGCTCGAACTGCGCGGAGAGCGAGCCATCGGCCGTGCGCGCTGTCCAGCCATCTTCTTCGTCGAGCACGGTCTTGGCTTTGCCCATATTGATCATGGGCTCGATCGTGAACGTCATTCCGGCCTTCAGGATCACCCCATGCTTGGGTCTGCCCACGTGGATGATCACGGGGTCTTCGTGGAAATTGCGGCCGATGCCGTGGCCGCAGTATTCCAGCACCACCGAATATCCGCGGGCGCGCACGAGGGTGTCGATGGCGTGGCCAATGTCGCCCACGGTATTTCCCGGGCGCACCTGGCGGATCCCCGCCCACATCGATTCACGAGCCGTCTCCACGAACTGCTGCACTTTTTCCGGCACCTCGCCCACAAAAAAGGTGGCGTTGGTATCGCCATGATAGCCGTTCAGGATGGGAGTCACGTCGAGGTTCACGATATCGCCATTCTGGAAGGGGCGATTGTCGGGGATGCCGTGGCAAACCACATCGTTCACCGAGACGCAAAGGCTGGAAGGAAACCCCTTGTAGTTGAGCGGGGCGGGAATGGCCTCGTGGCGCGCGGTCCATTCCCGGCAAGCTTGGTCGAGCTCGAGGGGAGTGGCTCCGGCTTTCACGAGCTTGCCCATTTCGGTGAGGCAGAGCCCGGCGAGTTTTCCGGCATTGCGCATGAGTTCGATTTCGCGGTCGGATTTGATCGTGATCATGGCTGTTCTCCCCAGAGTTTTAGCATGCAGTCATAAAGCGCGGCCGGCATTTCCACGGGGCGCCCACTTTCATTGGTGCAGCAGTGAAAAGTTTCCCCCACGGCTAGGGGCCTGCCGTCAAAGGCTTCGGTGGACAGCTGGGGCTCGCGCAGGGCAGAGATAGAAAAAATCTTGTACGAAAACGTCATGCGCACCTTGCTGACCTCGGCCACGGCGGTTTCGATCAGGATCACATCGTCAAATAAAATAGGTTTTTTATAGGATACGTTCATCTCGGTGAGCGGAAAGTGAAAGCCGCTTTTTACGATGTCCACGTAAGAAAAATCGGTGAGCCGCAGGAATTCCACGCGTCCGCGCTCGAGGTATTTGGGGTGGTTCGCGTGGTGCACGATGCCCATCGCGTCGGTTTCGGAGAAAGGCACGCGGTAGGTGAGGCGGCAAAAGGTTTTCATTGCACCGCCCGCGCCGGATGGGTTTCGGCAAAAGAGGGGCGGGCGCTATGCATCTTCACGAAGCGCTCGAGGTCAGGGTAAGGAGCGAGGGAAGGCAGGAATTCGCGGAAGACGGCCCATTCAGCGAAACACACCAGGGTGATGTCCAGCAGCGTGAGATAGCCCGGGAAATATTCTACGCGTCCATCCAGGTCGCTATCCAGCCATTGCAGGGCGCCGATAAGCGAGGCCTGCTCCTGCTGAAAATAGGGCATTGTTTCCATCTCTTTCACCCCGCTGCGTCGGGCGCGCAAAATCGTGACCCCGGCCGACATCCCGCCATTCATGATGGCGAGGCGCTTGCGGTCCTGAAAGGGCTCGGAGCTTTCCGGCAGCAGCCTCAGCTTGGATTGGTTTTTTCCATAGCGGGCGAGCAGGTATTCGCAGATCAAATCCGACTCGATTAAGGCTTCGTCCCCATCTTCCAGGACCGGGAATTGGTGCAGCGGATTGTGGGCAAAATGCTCAGGCCCCACGGCGAAGAGATCACGAAAGTTCACAAATTCATGCGACTGCTGCAGTTCTTGGAGAACAACGCGAACTTTTCGGGTAAAGTGCGAAGGAAAAGTACCGTATAATTTCATAGATTTCTTATAGTATAACTTATGACCTTAGACCATGAGCTAGAACGAGCGAAAATCATCCTTTTGCAGGATGGAGTGGTGGGGATGCCCACGGAAACGGTTTATGGCTTGGCCGCCTCCATCCATAGCGAAGCCGGCATTCGTAAGATTTTTGCGATCAAGGACCGGCCGTTTTTTGACCCGCTGATCGTGCACATTTCCGATCTAGAGCAAAAAAGGCAAGTAATCGCCTCCTGGCCGAGCGTGGCCGATTTTCTCGCGCAAAAATTCTGGCCGGGGCCCATCACCTTTGTGCTCCCCAAGAACCCTTCCCTGAATCCCTTGATCACCTCGGGCCTAGAGACGGTAGGGATCCGCATGCCCTCCCATCCGGTGGCGCGTGCCCTGATTGAGAAATGTCAAACCCCCTTGGCTGCTCCTAGTGCTAATAAATTTGGCAAAACAAGTCCCACCAAGGCGGAGCACGTGAGCAAGGGCTTTCCCGATCTTCTGGTGCTCGACGGAGGGCAGTCGGAAGTAGGGCTGGAGTCCACTGTGGTGGCGTTAGTGGAAGAAAATGGCAAAGACATCGTGAGTATTCTCCGCTTGGGCGCCATCACCGAGGACATTTTGCAGACAGCACTTGTCGAAAGGGGCAAGCCCTTCGAGATCCGGCGCCAGACCAGCCTCGCTTCGCCCGGAAATATCGAGCACCACTATATGCCCAATATCCCGCTCGTGATCATCGAGCAGGAAGGCTTTTCCCTGAAGCAGCAGATCCGCGACCAAATCTGCCAGGATTTTCAGTTCGAACGCACGGTGCGGGCCGCGGAGCTGCGCCTCGACACCACCCCTAAGATCGCCGCGCGCTCGCTCTATGTGCGTATGCGCGAGTGCTCGGATACCGGAGCTTCTTTTATTTACGTCTTCCACCACCAGGCTCAAAAAGGCGGCCTATGGGACGCGATCTGGGACCGCTTGAGCCGCGCAGCCAGCAGGATCTACCGCTAATCTAGCTACTCGCTGAAGCGTACTTTCTCAGCGTCAATTCCCAGAAACGATTCGAGAGAAACAAACAAAGCCCTCCCACAAACACCACCCAGAGCGCGAGCCATGATTGCGCCGTCCCGAGCACCAGGCGCGCGGGCACGCTGGCGATCAAGCCCACCGGCAAGAAAGAAAGCACAAGGTAGTTCAGCCAGGGCACGTAGATAGTGTCCGGCCGTAAACCAAGTTTATAGATATGGTACCAAAGGTAACTGATGTTCTCGGCGCGGGCGAAGACCACCGCCATCGCCGAGAAGAAGAAGCGCAGGCTATAGAAAATCAAGGCTCCGCCCGGGATGGTGAGGAGCAGCCAAAGCAACCGCCACCAAGACACATTTTCGTGTTGGGAAAGTGCCCACACCAGCCAGCCCACGGCCATCAGCACATTCCCCACATGCGCGGGAGAGGCGCGCTGGCAGCTAATCATGAACTGCGAGTTCACGGGCTTGGTGAGCAGCAGGTCGAGATTTCCTTTGCGCACGGAATCCGAGAATGCATCTAAGCTCGAGCTGAAGATCACCATATAAAGGCCATCGATCACAAAGAGCACCCCGAGGAAGACGCGCACATCCGCCCGGTTCCAGTCGCCGATAGTGCCAGTGAAATTAAAGATCACCTCAAAGCTGGCGATCTGGGCGGCGTACCAGAAAATATCGGTCACGATCTTGGTGGTGAAGTTCATGCGGAATTCTAGGTCCGCCGTGAGGCTGGCGCGGAAGAACGCAAAATAGAGGGCGATGTATTTTTTCAGCACTCTCATGCGCCCGTCCCCGTATAGCGCCGCAGCCCACTTTTCCACAGGTAAGCCGCGAGCGCGCCAAAAAACAAAAGGCCAAGCGTGGTGGTAAAATACCCTTGGAGCAGCAACTGCGCATCCACGCGGCCAGTGAGATAGCCCACCGGAATATAGACGGCGTTGGCAAAAGGCAGAGCCAGCATGAAAGTCTTCCAGCCCGCTGGCAGCAGGTCGAGCGGGAAGAGCTCACCGGAGAATAGCCAGAGCCCGAGATTCTTGGCCATGGTGATGCCATGCACTTTATTGAGGCGGAAGGCGAGAGCGGCCACGCAGAAGCTCACCGTATGGGCGAGCACGAGATAATATACGATCAGGAGCAGGGCGGCGGGCAAGTGGCTAAGATTGGTAGGCAAACCCAACCACAGGGAAATGGCCACGGGAAAGCCAAGAGAAAAAAGCGAGGAGCTGAGTTTGTAGCCCATGAATTGGCTGAGGTAGTATTCGTAGAAAGAAATCGGCCGCATCAGGAGCCCGTTGATGGAGCCAAGGTCGATTTCCTCGATCATCCGGAATTCATACATCCAGTTCGAAGTGATGCGGCCCACGAATCCCGCCCACAGGGCATAGGCCAGGTAATTCTCGCGAGTGAAGCCTGCAAGTTCTGCGGTGGCCAGCCCACGGAAAACGGCGAACCAGAGCGTGAACTCGATCAGGGTGGAGAGCGCCGGCTGGAGCACCACATCCGTGAAAAAATTCAGGCGATACTCAAGGTTCGAGAGTATGGCGAGACGGCAAAACGCGAGATTCCGTCTCCAAAAATTTGCGAATGACTTCTTCAAAGTCTGGTTCCTCAATCTTCAGCTCTTGCACGGTGGCCAATTGCGTGAGCAGCCGCACCATCTCCGGCAGCTCTTTGGCCGACATCTGAAAGGTAAATTCCTGCTCCCCCGCTTTTAGCTCCAAGCCCGGCCGCAGGGTGGTGGGCGAAGAAATAGGCTCGGCATAGCGCAGGGAGACCCTCTGCTCACGCTCCGATTTGGCCATGAACTCTTGCACGCTGCCGTCATAGACCATCGCGCCCTTGGAGATCAGGAGCAAGCGATCGGCCAGCTTGGCGATATCGTCCATATAGTGGCTGGTGAGGATGACGGTCGGGCCTTTGTCGCGCACGTATTGGGCAAGGAATTTTCGGATCGCGTTCTGCGCCACCACGTCGAGCCCGATCGTGGGCTCATCGAGAAACAGCACCCGCGGCTCATGCAGGAGGCTGCCGATGATCTCCATCTTCATGCGCTCCCCGAGGCTCAGGCGGCGGAGCTGCACGTTCAGCACATGCTTGCAGTCGAGCATCTCGGCCAATTCCTGCACGCGCAGGCGGGTGGCCGCCAGGGGCAGGTCATAGATACGCGCCAAAAGCTGAAAGCTGTCGTTAGCCGGAATGTCCCACCACAGCTGGTTCTTCTGCCCGAGCAAAATGCTGATCTGGCGCAGGCAGGCCTCGCTTCTTTCCGAGGGCGAATAGCCCAGCACCCGCGCCTCTCCTCCCGAAGGGTAGATGAGTCCGGCAAGAAGTTTTAGCAGGGTGGTTTTCCCAGCTCCATTGGCGCCCACGAGGCCCACGATCTGGCCCGATTCGATGCGCAGGTCCGTAGGCTGCAGGGCCACCTTGCGGATCGTCTTGCGGTCCCAAAAGCCGCGCAAGGAATTCCAGACGCCTTCGGGCTTTTCGTAGGTTTCATAAATGCGGGTCAAGCCGCGCGTTTCGATCGCGAGAGACATAGCCGCCTACGTTCTCTTAAACGAGCGAGGATGAAAAGAGGAAAAGCGGCTCCCTATTTTTGCGGCCTTGTCTGGACAATTTTTTCGATCCAAGAGAGCAATAGGAAAATGGCAAAAAGACACTTGGAGTCGGCCTTTCTGCTGACGCTGCCCCTGCTCTGGGGCCTGCTTACCTTTGCTTGTTTGCAGATGTTTGACATCTATCGTTTTCAGAACGTAAAGACCGGCCACGCCTACTGGCTCATCAGGATGGTGATTCTTCTGCCGCTTTGGATCTATTTCTATCGCCGTGGTTTGCTTGAGGATCCGGTGGGAAAGCCATCTTTGGGCACTTGGCGGTTCTATTTGGGTGGGGCCTATGCCTTGGCTTTTCTCGCCACCTTCGGGCCGAACTTAGGTTTTTTCACCAGGGCCACCTTCGGTTCGATCGTGAGCCCGATTTTGGAAGAGTATCTCTGCCGGGCTCCGCTGCGTCGGTGGCTGGGGAATCCTTGTCAGTTCGCTGCCCTTAGCGTGCTCTCCTCGGGGATCTTTGCCTCTATGCATTGGTTTTATTTATATGATTTTGGTGCGTCGCTCCGTGCGGTGGATGCGGCCGAGAAGTTTTTGGCCCACTTCCTCTTTTCCCTTTTGATGTGTGTCGTTTTCTATTTTACCAAGCGCATCCAGATTCCCATTCTTTTGCATGGCCTTTCCAACCTGCGCTGGGTACCCGCGGCCTGACTTTTGACTTTGGCAAAAAATGCGCGTATTCCGAGACTCATGAAAATCTTTCTCGCGCTCCTATTTTTCAGCTCACCCTCTGCCTTCGCGCTCTCCTATGAAATCGTGGGGGCTTGCGAGGAGCGCCCGCTATATCAAGGGCAGCATCCAGCGGGAGCTGCCAGTGCGGGGGCTGCCACCATCGAGATTTTGGAAAAGCTGGGATTGCCCTTCCAGGGCAGTGAAGGAGGCATCAACTCTATTCTTCACACTCCGGTGGGCGACGAGGCGCTAGAGATTTTGAGTGACACGGAAATGCGCGCCTACGGTTGGTGTTTTGAAGTGGATGGCCTGCAGCCAGATGTGATGCCCGATAAAATTCCACTTCGAGGATCCGAGCGCCTGCGCTGGTTCTACGCATTTTCCCACTATAAGGCCGGAGAGTGGGTGTCGTACTGCGAGCCCGCCTATTTGGTGCGTCCGGCATCGCTTTGCCCGTCGGGAACAAAGCCATAGGGGCAATTTTTGCAGCCGTTCTTGCAGCAGTAACCGCGTTTTTCTAAATAGAAACGGGTGAAGACGACTAGGCCCGTCTGCGGATCCGTCTCATAGTCTACTCCCTCCACTACTATTTCATCGGGCATAGAAAAGCCTAAGGCTTCTTTGCCGCCTGGATATCGGCGATCACTTCTTGGGTGTGGGTGGCGGGGTCTACGCTCTCATAAAATTTTACTACCTTGCCATCCGGGCCAATGAGCACGCTCTGGCGCTTGCTAAATCCTAGGATCGGGATCGAGCCCACCCCATAGGTCTTGCCTAGGCTTCCATCCGCATCCACCAAGAGGTCGAAGGGAAGTTTGTGTTTGGCGATGAACTTTTGGTGGCTTTTTTCATCCTGGCGGGACACGCCAAATAGCACCGCATTGAGCTCTTTGATTTTCCCGAAATTATCGCGAAAGCTGCAGACTTCGGCCGTACAGCCCGGGGTTTCATCCTTGGGGTAAAAGAAGAGTAAAACAAACTTTCCCTTCTGGTCCGCTAAGTGCACCGTCTTGCCATCCTGATTTTTTGCTGAGAAATCAGGGGCCTTCTGGCCAGCGGTCACTGCCATGAGGAGAGGGGCAAAAAAAAGAGAGGCGAGCCATTTGAGGTTTTTCATTCTCTCAAGATACTCAGAAGCCATAGGAGACACCAATCGTTTTTGCCAAAATTTTCTCTCGATGGTACGAATGCCGCAGATGAGAACTGCCAACCAATGGCTAGCGGAGTACGCAGCCTCCCACCAAAACCCCACGAACCAAAGAATTCACCTATTCTGTGTGCCGGCGATCTCCTTTGCCGTACTTGGCTTGTTGTGGCAGCTGCAGCTAGGCGGTTGGGGGAATGGTGCCCTGGTGATGGCGGCCCTCGCGCTCAGTTTCTATGGAAGCTTAGGTCGGGTGCCCTTTCTCATTGGCGCCGGCCAGATTTTGGTGATTTTGGGCTTGGTCTATCTTGTGGAGCGCTACTTTCCTTGGCCAAACACCCTATATATATCTATTTTTGTGGTGGCTTGGATTTTCCAGTTCGTAGGGCACAAGATTGAAGGAAAAAAACCTTCGTTTTTTCAGGACATTCTTTTCCTTTTGATTGGTCCGCTTTGGATCTTTAAACATTGATCTGCTCTGGGGAGCAGCACTAGTTCTAGAAGCGGTCTCAACCGAGCAAAACCAGCTTTTAGGAAGCGAGGCTAGGTTGGGTTCTAGATTTCCTGGAGAGGCGCGACTAAGGGCGCGCTTG
>JAKFYM010000146.1 GCA_021730855.1 Bdellovibrionales bacterium | reverse complement strand
GAACCGATGATCGGAAGTAGAATGATCCAACCTAATAAATTTATTTGCTCGGTCATCTTACTCCTTCATCAGGTTGAGCTTAGCGGTTCCAACTTCTTTTAAGTTACGGAAAAGCGCGATCAAAAGCCCCAAACCCACAGCCCCTTCGGCCGCGGCCACGGTGATGATGAAGAACACCATCAGCTGGCCATTCAGATCTTGGTTCAGGCGCGCGAAGGTGACGAGGGTGAGATTCACGCCCGTGAGCATAAGCTCAATGCACATCAGCACGGCAATGATGCTGCGGCGAAGGGTGATGCCCGCTAGGCCAATGGCAAAAAGCGCGGCTCCTGTGAGCAGGGCGGGAAGAATCATGGGATCAGCCAATTGGTTCATCTAGTCCACCTTTCTTTTCGCCAACAAGACCGCGCCAACAATCACGATCGAAAGCAACATGCCGGAAATCAAAAAGGGCAGAATATAGTCGGAGAACATCAGCTCGGAAATCACCCGTACGTTCCCGCCATTTTGTTCCACCACTGCCGGGGTGAACTGACCGGGATTGGCCGTGGGCGTTCCCTTCAGAAACACAAACGCCATCACCGCAAAAAAGAGCGAGGCCAAAACCACCGGGATCGGGAGGTAGAGCTTGCTAACTGTCCAATCACTCTCCACATACTCGATGCTCAAGAGCATGATCACGAAAATAAAGAGCACCATGATCGCTCCGGCGTACACCAGCACCTGCACCACGGAGACAAAATAGGCTTCCTGCATGGCAAAAATTCCTGCCACATTCAGCAAAACCAAAACCAGGGAGAAGGCCGATGACACGGGATTTTTTAAAACCACCACACCCAAAGCGCAAAACACGGTGAGGGCGCAGAAGCCAAGAAAGAGAAGAAACGGGAGCTGCGTCTGGATGAAGTCCGTCATTTTTTTGCCCTTTGGATCAGCAGGAAATCCTTGTCATACACTCGGCGCTCATAGTCTGCCATTTCGTAGATATTTGACAACTTGATCGCATCCTTCGGGCAGGCTTCCTCACAGAAACCACAGAAACAGCAACGCAGGATATCGATCTCAAACTTGACGGGATATTTTTCTTTGTCGTTGCGCTCCCCGGCCTCGATATGGATGCAGTCGGCGGGGCAAACGGTGGGGCAGAGCATGCAAGCCGTGCAGTTCTCCACGCCATTCACCACTTTAATATAGTGCTGGCCCCGATAACGCGCAGAATAGGAACGACGCTCTTCGGGATATTGGTAGGTGATGTTCTTGCCGAAAAACCAGTTCTTCGTGGTGATTACCAGGCCCGTGAATATCTCAAGCAGGTAAAAGCGCTGGAGAAATCCCTGTTCACGTTTGATCAGCATCCGAGTCTCCTTATCTCACGGCCATGGCGATCGCCACGGCGGTGATGACAATATTGGCCAGTGCCAGCGGCACTAGCACTTTCCAGCCCAGCCACATCAATTGGTCATAGCGGAAGCGCGGCAAGGTGAAGCGCACCACAATAAAGAACAACATAAATAGAACTACTTTGGTAAGGAAGGCCAGCACCTGCAGCCCCGCCAGAGCATAGGGGAAGATCTCCGCGCCCACACCTAGTTGCGTGAGCAGGGTCGCGGCACCCGGCGCTTGCCATCCTCCCAGGAAGAAGGTGGCCACTAGGCCGCTCGCCGTGATCATGTGCGCGTATTCGGCCATGAAGAACAAGCTCCACTTCATGCCGCCGTACTCGATATGGTAACCGGCCACAATTTCAGCCTCCCCCTCGGGAAGATCAAAGGGCAGGCGGTTGGTCTCGGCAAAGGCAGCAATAATGAAGATCAGGGCCGCAAGGGGTTGGTGAAAGATCCCCCAGTTCGGCAGGAAAGAGACCTCCCGCCCGAAGACCATGAGCGGACCGCCCTGGCTAACGGCGATCTCCATGAGATCCACTCCATCGAAATTCAGGATGATCGCCACGAGGCTCAGGCCCATGGCGAGCTCATAGCTGATCATTTGCGCGGTGGAACGCAGGCCGCCGAGCATGGCGTATTTATTGTTAGACGCCCACGACGCCACGATGATGCCGTAAACCGCGAGCGAGGAGATCGAGGTGATATAAATAAAGCCCACGTTTAGGTTCGCCAACTGGAGCGGAATGCTCACTCCATTCCAGTCGATGACCGGGCCAAAGGGCACTACCGCGAAGGTCATGAAGGCCGGAACCACGCAGATGCCCGGCGCGATCAGGTAGTACCACTTGCGCACGTGAGCGGGCACAAGGTCTTCTTTGAAGATGAACTTCACGGCGTCCGCCACGGATTGCAAGAGACCGAAGGGCCCCACGCGGTTTGGCCCTGTGCGATTCTGCATCCAGGAGCAGATACGGCGCTCCGCCCAGGCCATGATCGGAGCCACATGCAGGAGGATGATCAGCACGAAGGCAAGCTTCGCCAACATGGCATACAGAAGGATGTTCGCGGTGGTCATTTCCACGGTTAGCTCACTTTCCTAGGGGCTTCGAGCAGGGCCGAGAGCAGCATCTCCAACGGACGGCTCATTCCCACCGGAGCGATCGAGGGCTTGAAGGACTGCTTCATGCCCTTGAAGTTCACAAAGGTTCCTGCTTTCTCGTAGGTAGAAGGACCCGGCAGAATAAACTGGTAGCCACTGAGCTCTTCCTTCAAGAAAAGCCCTAGACCGATCGCTTTTTTTGCCAGCTTGGCCAAGCCATAGGGCGGCCGCACCTTGCCCGCGCTCACAAAAAAACAGAGGTCATATTTTTTCGGGTCAAATCCCGAATAGGCTTTGAAGCCCGCCGCCTCGAGCCCTTTCAGATTGGGAGATTTGTCTTTGCGGCGCAGGAGGTGATCGAGCGGCTGGTCTTCCGAAGAAGCCATCACCGTGGGGCTATAGGAGAAAAACTCTGCCGCGGGATAGGCTTTCTGCAGGGCATGCGCTTCTTCCAAAGTGGCATCGGCACAAACCAAAAACGCGATCGACTTCGCTCCCTGGATGAAGGAACGCACAGAAGCAATGGCCTCCCCCCAGAGCATGCTCTTGGGATTCCCATCTTTCCACTCGGTGGGGCCCATCACGCGTGAGGGAGAATGCACATGGTGAAAGCCATACCGGCCTTCGTCACACATCCACCATTTATTCACTTCCATGTTCACGCGCGGCTCGAGACGGAAAACCAAGCCCGAATCCTGAGAATGAGTGATATTGCACCCTTGGGCGCAGCCATCGCAGATGCCCTCACTGGTTTTTAAATACCAAACACGTTTTTTGAAGCGGAAATCCTTGGTGGTGAGCGATCCCACGGGGCAAACATCTGCCAAGCCGCCAGCATAGGCGGTGCGCAGGGGTTGGTCATCGATCGTGATGATCTCCGTATTATTGCCTCTTTGTTCGGCAATCATTTCGTGGATCTGGCCCACTTCATCGCAGTAGCGAATGCAGCGCGTGCAGTGGATGCAACGATTCATGTTCTTCTTGATCGAGGGGCCCATGTCCACATCGATATAGGTGCGACGGAAAAAATCGTAGCGCGTGTCTTCCTCGCCATGCTTGAAGCTATAGTCTTGCAAGCTGCATTCCCCCGCCTGATCGCAGATCGGGCAATCCAAAGGGTGATTGGCGAGCAGGAACTCCTGCACTCCGGCCACCGCATCTTTCACGCGGGCGGTGGTGGTGTTCACTTTCATGCCGTCGGCACAAGGGGTGGAGCAGGCCGTGACCAATTTCTTTTGGCCTTCCACCTCCACTAGACACATCCGGCACTGGGCCACGATCGAGAGTCCTTCGTGGTAGCAGTAGCGAGGAATATGGTTACTCACACGGCCCGCGGCCTGGATGATCTTCTCTCCAGGCTGGAACTCGACCGCTACGCCATCAATGTTTACACTGGGCATCTCAATTACCTCTGTTTAGTGAGCTGCGGTGCCAAAGGGGCAACGCTTCTCCGTCACATGTTGCTCATATTCCGTTCGGAACTTCTTGACCATGCTGCGCAGGGGCCAGGCCGTGGCCTCGCCAAAGGCGCAAATCGTGGTGCCATCCATATTGTTGCAAATGTCCTCGATCAAATCGAGATCGCCCACCTTGCCATCGCCTCGCTCTAAGCGGACGTGTAGGTCCTTGAGCCACATCGTGCCCTCACGGCAGGGGGTGCACTGGCCACAGCTTTCCACCTGGTAGAAATGGGCAGTGCGGATCGCCACCTTCAGCATGCAGGTGGCATCATCGATCACCATGATTCCTGCCGAACCAAGCATGGAGCCCGCCTTGGCCAGAGAGTCAAAATCCAAATTCACTTCACACTGCTCAGCGGTGAGCACGGGAGCCGAAGAGCCCCCGGGAAAGGCGGCCTTCAACTTGCGCCCCTTCCAGATCCCGCCGCAGTCTTCGTTGATCAATTTCATCATCGGATAGCCGAGCGGGCGCTCATAGAGGCCCGGACGGTTCACGTGGCCCGAAATGCAAAAAAGCTTCATGCCATAGTTTTTTTCCGGGCCAAATTGCTTAAACCAAGCGGCGCCGCGGTTCACGATCATCGGCACGCAGGCGAGGGTCTCCACATTGTTCACCACCGTGGGGCAGCCAAAAAGACCGATCGCCGCAGGAAAAAAGGGTGGCTTGATGCGTGGTTCGCCGCGTTTTCCCTCGAGCGAATTCAAAAGCGCGGTCTCTTCCCCGCAGATATAGGCGCCCGCTCCGCGGTGCACCACCATATCGAGCTTATAGCCGGTGCCGGCCACATTATTGCCGAGGTAACCGGCCTTATAGGCCTCCTCGATGGCGCGGTCGAGAATTCCCGCCTCTTTCACATACTCGCCGCGGATATAAACGTAAATCATGTGAGCGTTGATCGTCATCGCCGCAATGATCGCGCCCTCAATCATCAAATGCGGCTGGTAGGCCATGATCGCGCGGTCCTTGAAAGTGCCGGGCTCAGATTCATCGGCATTGATCACTAAGTATTTGGGTTTCTCCGAGTTCTTCGGAATGAAGCCCCACTTGGTGCCACAGGGAAATCCGGCGCCCCCGCGGCCCCGCAAACCACTTTCCTTCACTTCGGCGAGCACTTTTTCCGCGCCCATTTCCAAGGAGCGCGGAAGCGCCGTATAACCCTGGTCATTTTTTTTGTAGTAGTCGAGGCCCTCGGTATTGCCTTGGCCGTAGTATTTAGAAAAAACGATTTCCTGCTGCATTAGCGGAACTCCTCGAGCACTTTGTCTAAGGCTTTCTGGTCAAAGTTCTCGTGATAATCATCATTGATTTGGCAGACCGGGGCGGTGCCGCAGGATCCGAGGCATTCCACTTCCGAAATCGTGAAGCGGCCGTCCTTCGTGGTTTCCCCCATGCCAATCCCGCACTTCTTCTCGGCATGGTGGATCAGCTCTTCCGAGCCGCGTAGCCAGCAAGCGATATTGTTGCAGAACTGTAGGTTGAACTTGCCCACCGGCTTGGTATGGAACATATGGTAGAAGGTGACGACTTCCTTCACCCGCGTCTTGGGGATCGCCAAGAAGTCTGCCACGTCCTGCATAGTCTCCTCGGAAATCCAGCCCCTATCCCTCTGCGCGGCATGAAGCGCCGGAAGCAGCATGGCCAATTTATTGGGATAGAATCTCTGGATCCTATCCATTTCCCCATAAAATTCATTTGAGAATTTCTTTTCCATCTTAGCGATCCAATTCTCCAGCAATGATGTTGACGGAGCCAATGACGGCGATCACATCGGCGATATTCTCCCCCAGCACCATTTCCGGCACCGGCTGGAACATAAAGAAAGAGGGCGCGCGGATGCGTAGGCGATAAGCCTTCGATCCGCCGCGGCTGATTAGATAGAAGCCCACCTCGCCATTGGGGCCCTCCATCGGCACATAGGCTTCCCCTTCCGGCACGTCGAATCCTTCCATGAAGAATTTGAAATGATGGATTAGGGACTCCATAGAATTGTGGACCCGCTCTTTTTCCGGAATGCGCACGCGCTTGTCATCGGCCCAGATCGGGCCCTTGGGCATCTTTTCCACGATTTGCCTTAGGATGCGGATCGATTCGTACATCTCCTGCACGCGCACGAGATAGCGGTCGTACACATCCCCGCCCTTGGCCACCGGCACATCAAACTCCAGATCCCGATAGGCGAGATAAGGACGATCACGGCGCAGATCGATGTTCACGTTCGAAGCGCGCAGGCAGGGGCCTGTCATCGAATAGGCAATCGCCTGATCCGAGGTGAACACACCCACACCCTTGGTGCGATCCACCCAGATGCGGTTGTTGGTCAGCAATTTGTCCATCTCATCGAGCTGGGTCTGCAAGCCATCCAACCACTTCTTCATTCGTGGCAAAAACCCTTCGGGCAGGTCTCCTGACAGCCCACCCACCCGTGTATAAGAAGTGGTGAGGCGAGATCCGCAAAGGCTTTCGATCAAGGTGTAGGCTTCCTCCCGCTGATGGAATCCATAGAGGAAGTATGTCATCGCCCCCAAATCGAAGGCATTGATCCCCACACAAATGATGTGGTCGATGATCCGGGCCATCTCGCACACCATGGTGCGGATATAGGTATTGCGCGGCGGGATTTCTATGCCCATTAACTTTTCCACGGCCGTCACATAGGCCACGTTGTTCTGCAAAGCCGAGCAGTAGTTGAGACGATCCGTATACGGAATGAATTTGTGGTAGGTCTTTACCTCCCCAAGTTTTTCCATCGCGCGATGCAAATAGCCGAGCTCGCATTTCGAATCTTCCACCACCTCGCCGTTCAAACGGCAAGCGATCCGCAAAGTGCCATGGGTGGCTGGATGCTGCGGACCAATGTTGATGAGCATCTGCGAATTTTCAAAGATGTCCTTATCATCGTCCTCAAAGGCATCGTGTTTTTTTGGTGGCTGCAAACCAGTGCTCATTTGGCCTCCAATCCGAGGTGCTCCAGCGTGGCCGAATCTTCAAACCGTTGGTATCTCTTGATCGGATAATCCTTGCGCTGGGGATGGCCCACCCAGCGGTCATCGAGCATGATGCGGCGGAGCTCGGGATGCCCCGAGAAACGCACTCCATACATGTCAAAAACTTCCCGCTCGAGCCAGTTGGCGGCCTTCCAAAGGCCGGTCACCGAAGGGGTTTCCTCGTTTTCCTTCACACGCACTTTTACGCGGATGCGATCCAAGTGCTGGAGAGAAAACAATTGGTAGACCACCACGAAGCGATGATCGCCACCGCTATTCTTAATCACGCCTAGGCCATAGTCGGGAATATTCGCAGGAGGATTGTCGTCATAGGCCGTGAGATCGGCGAGGAAGTTATATTCCAGCCCCTCTTCCTTACGGATAGAGGCGAGAAAATCCAAAATCTTTCCTTTGTGCACAAAGAAAATCGGATCATCCGTTCTCTCTGTCACCACTTCCTGGATGGAATCGGCATAACGGGCGCGGATTCTTTCAATCTTGTCTTTAGGAAAGCCGGTCATTTTAGCATCGCCTTATTTTTTTTGATTTTTTCTTGGAGGCGCATCACTCCATGGATCACGCCCTCGGGCGAGGGTGGGCAGCCAGGAATATAGATATCCACAGGAATCACTTCATCTGCTCCCTGCATCACACTATAGGTGTCGAAAATCCCCCCCGAGGAGGAACAAGCGCCCATGGCGATCACCCATTTCGGATCATGCATCTGTTCATAAATTGTTTTTAGCACCGGGCCCATTTTTTCGGTGATGGTGCCGGCGATGATCATCATATCGCTCTGGCGCGGCGAGAATCGCACCACTTCGGCGCCAAAGCGCGCGAGGTCATAGTCGGCCGAAAGCGTGGCCATCATCTCGATCCCGCAGCAGCTAGTGCCAAAGGGATAAGGCCAGAGCGAGTTTGCGCGGGCCCAGTTCACAAAATCATCCAGGCGCGTGGTGAGTACGTCTGGGGCTCCATCTTTTGGCATAAAAATCTCCTTTTGCCGCTAGCCGACCAGGCCGCGAATCATTCCCACTCGAGGCCGCCGCGTCTCCATTCGTAAATGAAGGCAACCGTGATCATTGTGAGAAAAAATAACATCACGCCCAGGATAAAAAAATTCACCCCGAGGAATTTGCGGTAGGCAATGGCCCAAGGAAAGAGCAACGCCACCTCCACGTCGAACAAAAGAAACGAGAGCGCGACCAAATAAAAACGCACAGAAAAACGTTTCTTCGCGTCTCCACTCGGAGGCACTCCACATTCGATCACGGAATTTTTAAATTTATTTGGACGTTTGGGGCCAATGAAGGAAACCCCGACGATAACGGCGGCGGAAATAACTAACCCTACGAAAAACAATAGCAAAACCGGTAAGTAGCCGGACATGCCGCACCCCCTAACCCT
>JAKFYM010000329.1 GCA_021730855.1 Bdellovibrionales bacterium | reverse complement strand
CTACTATGTGGGTTGCGCCGCTTCCTTCGACGATCGCGCCAAAAAGGTGGCCACGGCGATCGTGAGCCTGCTCAAAAAAGCCAAGGTGGATTTCGCGATCCTCGGCAAAGAAGAAAAATGCAATGGCGACCCCGCACGGCGCGCCGGCAACGAATACCTGGCGCAAATGCTGATCAAGGAAAACGTGGAAACCCTCAATCGCTACAAACCGCGAAAAATACTCACAGGTTGTCCACATTGTTTCAACACTCTCAAAAATGAGTACCCGCAATTTGGCGCGCAGTACGATGTGGTTCACCACACCACCTTCTTGGCCGATCTCATCCGCGAGGGAAAACTCAAGCCGCAAAAGAGTGGCGAGGGCGAGATCACCTTCCATGACTCCTGCTATTTGGGGCGCTGGAACGATGTCTATGATGATCCCCGCGACATCCTCAAGGCGATCCCCGAACTGAATGTGAAAGAAATGCCACGCACGCGCAACAAAGGCCTCTGCTGCGGGGCGGGCGGAGCGCGAATGTTCATGGAAGAAACCATCGGCAAGCGGATCAATGTGGAACGTACCGAGGAAGCCCTGGGCACGGGAGCCAAGGTGATTGCCGCGGCCTGCCCTTTCTGCTCCACCATGCTCACCGACGGAGTGAAAAGCAAGGATAAGCAGGATCAGGTGCTGGTGAAAGACGTGGCCGAAATCCTCGACGCTGCCACCACCTGAGCTATGCGCGTCCTCCCCTACCTGATCGCGCCCCTTTACTGGCTACTTGCCCGCACCTGGCGCATCTCCGAAGCGGGCCCGCCCGAGGTGCTCACCCGTTTTGTGAACCGCCGCGGCCCCGCAGAGCCCTGCCTCTACGCCCACTGGCATGGGGATGAACTCGTGCTCGTGGGTTATTATTCCTTTCGCAAATTAGTGGTGCTCTCGTCGCTGTCCAAGGATGGCACCCTCATGGCCCGCACCCTCGAGCTCTTGGGGTACCTTGTCTTTCGCGGATCCTCCTCCCGCGGTGGAGCGCGCGGGCTAATCGGGATGATCCGCGCGGTGAAGGAGGGGCACCAAGGAGCCCTTGCCGTGGACGGGCCCAAGGGCCCGATCTACGAGGTGAAGCCCGGCATCGTGGAGCTGGCCCAACGCACCGGCAAGCCGATCGTGCCCGTGCGTGCGCGCTGCGACCGCGCGTGGTATGTGCCGAAGGCCTGGAATAAATCTTATTTACCAAAGCCCTTCGCGAGGGTGAGGGTGGAGTACGCCGCGCCGATTTACACCGACGCGAACAGCGAGCAAAAAGCTCTCTGCACGGCGATCAAGCAGGAACTAGATAAGCTGCCAGCGCAGCAGAACTGAAATACGGCACCGCCCAACCGCCCCGATCACGGCCAGCCGCAGCTGCAACTGCTAGCCGCCAACAGCGTGCCGCGAAACCGCGAACCGCTCTCTGCAGCCGCTCTCCGCTGCGAGGCAAAGAGTGAACATACTCTTTTAGGACTTAAGCCGCTTCCACTTTCACGATGAGCCTCAGCCCACTTTCCGTGACCGCGTCTTGCAGGGCAAGGCGCACCAGAACGGCAGGGGGATGCCCAAAGGCTTTTGCAAAACGAGCTGCTTGCTCGGGGCTTACTAAGCGGCGCCCTTTCTCAATATCGCAAAGATACTGCCGTGAAACTCCAAGCTTTTTGGCGAATTCCGTCTGCGAATAATCATCTCGAAGGCGAAGGGACTCTACCGCCATGCCGAACGTAAGATCACGCCCGAGAATTTTCTTTTCCAGCTTAGAGCCCAAAGAGTCTTTCGATTTCTTTGTAATCATGATTGTTCACTTCCTCGATGAAAACGCACTTAACTTTATTCTCAATGACTCGGTAAAAGACCCTATACCCACGGCCAAGCCTCACCGAGCGTACTACGCCCTTTAATTTTCCTTGCAAGGGCTCATCATGGTAACCAGGAATTTTTCGCACTGCTTCGATTCCATGTTCTTCTACCTCTCTTTTCCAAAGGAAAAAGCCAGCAGCTACCTGCTTCGGAACTTTTCTCAAGCTTTTTTCGGCCGCCTGGCCAAAAGCACCTGCATTTGTTCATTGTACGTCAATTTGACGTACAACTCAAAATAAAAATCGCTTGCCAACCGCACCGCCCTCCGCGAGCCGCTGCGGTGGCGGCTGCCGCTAGCGGTTCCCCGTTTCGCAGCCAGGCCGGTGGCAGCTAGCCGTTGCTGCTGCGGCTGGCAGCTGCCAGGTTCAGCCTGCCTAACCTTTGTACACCCGCTCATTCCCTGCCTAGGCAGGCGTGCAATTTCTTCAATAATTTCCATAATTTTCCCCAGGCACGGCTCCTGCATTGTCCTCCGATAGGAGACAGGGTTTCTATGCGAGCACAGCCAAAACGGTCAAAAAAATTGCCAAAGTCCCCATGGAAAAAGCGCCTGGTCCATACATTCTATTTAGTGCAGCCCATGCTGCAGTTCATGGCCCTCATCGCCGTGATGACCTTCCTCGCCCGCTGCTCGCCTCTTGCTTCGTCCACCGATAAGAGCGCCATTTTTAAAGAAGAGAATCCTCTCGCCGCCGAGAAGATTCCCGATAGTATGGAAACCCCAGAATTCGTCCAAGAAGACCTCTTGCTCACCAGCCTCAAAGAGGTGGGTCCGCTCTCTCCGATCGTAGAAATCATCAGCTCTGATAAGTTTGCCGATCTCGGCCGCCTTTCCTTGACCATCGAAAAAGGGGAGAGTGAATTGCGGGTCACCCAATTGCTCGCTCGCCGAGAGCGACGCAACTCCCAGCAACCGCGACCAAATTTTCTGATCCTTCCCCTGACCGTCGAACAACAAGTTACCCTTGCCCAAGAAGGCAGCCTGCGCCTCGACCTCGAGACGATCCTAGAAAATTACTCCGAATCCGCCCGTACCGCCCTTCTCCAACGCCTGCAAAAGGCAGTGGAAGACAAGAACGTGCAGGCCAAGCCCTACTTGGTGGCGCCCTCTGCCGCATTGCAAAATCCCGATCTCCAATCACTAGCACTCCACCTACAAACCTATGTGGGTTTTCCCGCTGGCCATTCCCCGCTCCTGGAAATCCGCGCCACCGAGGATGAGCTGAACAATCATATCCTCCTTGCCCAGGCTTTTGAGCAGGGCGCCAAGCTGGCTATTGTTCTGGAATAAAGCCCCCTTCCCTTGTATTCTTCTGCCCAACTCATAGGGAGAAGAACCATGCCGCAAAGCCCATATCGTGATCCATTTACGCTCGACACCCCCATCCAAGTGACGGTGGAAAAAGCCGTAGCCGAAGCCATCAAAGCCATGAGCGCTCACACCCAGATCCCGGAAGGGGAATTGGTGAACACAGCCATGCGCCGCTTTATGGCCACGCATAGCGATTACTTCCCGAAAAAGAAAACCAAATAGGAATTCTATGAGCATTAAGTCCGACAAATGGATCACCCGCTTATGCCGGGAACACAAAATGATCGAGCCCTTCGAGGAGAAGCAAGTGCGCACGGGCATGATCTCCTACGGCGTGTCTAGCTATGGCTACGACATTCGCGTGGCGGACGAATACAAGATCTTCACGAATGTGAACAGCACCCTCGTGGACCCTAAGGGTTTCGACAATCGCAACTTTGTTTCCGTGACGGCCGACCACTGCATCATCCCGCCCAATAGCTTCGCCCTTGCCAAAACGGTCGAGTACTTCCGCATTCCGCGCAACGTGCTCGCCATTTGCGTGGGAAAAAGCACCTATGCCCGCTGCGGCCTGATCGTGAACGTGACCCCGCTCGAGCCCGAGTGGGAAGGCATCCTCACCTTAGAAATTTCCAATACCACTCCGCTACCCGCAAAAGTGTATTCCAATGAAGGGATCGCGCAGCTGCTCTTTTTCGAAAGCGACGAAGCCTGCGCCATTTCCTATAAAGACAAGAGTGGAAAGTATATGCGCCAGCCGGGGCTGACGCTGCCGAAGCTCTAGCTTCTATGGGCAGTGACAGAAGGCTCGATTTTGGCAACTCTCACTGGCGCGACCTGCACAACACCAGCCGCGAAGACCTCGAGCGCCTAGCCGCCGAGTACGATCTCCCACGCCACATGATCCTGGATTGCCTCGAGCCCGGCCACCTGCCAAAATTCCAACGCGGGCCCAAGGTGAGCTTCCTCATGCTCCGCTCCTTTGACGAGAGCTCCCCCCTCAGCGCCACCACGGCCCAGGAGATTACCCGCAAGATCGCGATCTTTTGGGGCGAGAATTTCCTGCTCTCCGTCCACCGCTCCTCCTATCACTGGCTCGACCTGATCTTCGAAACTTGGCAGAAAAAACGGGAGACTGGGCAACTGGCCCCCCTGCTGCGCGATATCGTGGAAGAGTGTTTGTATACCTACGAAGATCCGATCGACAAAGCCACCGTGGCTGTCGAAGAGCTCGAAGACACTGTCTTCCACCAGGCCACCACCCGGCCTAGCTCCAGGAGCGTGCTGGAATCCACCTACTTGGCGAAAAAACGCGCCACCGTGTTCAAGCGCCTGCTCCGCCTCACGCGCGACATTCTACCCCTGATTTCCAAGCTAGAGGAAACGGGATCCGCAGCCATCCAGAACCTGAAAGAAGAAGCGGATCGGCTCTATTTTTATGCGGACGATTTGGTGGAAGGAGCCAACGACCTCATTCAGCTCTCGATCTCGCTTTCCGCTAACCGGCTAAATGAGGTGGTGCGCCTGCTCACCCTGGTGAGTATCTTTTTGCTGCCACTCAATTTAATTGCCGGGATCTACGGGATGAACTTTCATTTCATGCCCGAGCTCGACAAAAAATGGGGTTACCCGGCGGTGCTAGTTTTTATGGTAGTGGTGGAAGTGGTGATTTTTCTGGTGCTGAAGAACCGCGGTTGGATCCGGAAAAACCAAAGGGCCCCGTAAAGGGCCCTTTGGCAAGAACAGAAGAGGCTACTACTACTGTACGAACTGAACTTTTTCTACCGCGAAACCCCATTTGTTCCCGGTATGATCGGCAGCAAATTTTAGGGTGATCTTTCCGCCAGCCACGAAGCTGGTCACAAAGTTATCGGCGGCACCGGTCACCACTTCAGATTCTACGCCACTAGCGTCGTAGATCTTCAGGGTGTCGTAACGGTTTTCGATGTCCACTTTCGAGAACACTACCCGCATGAACTTCGCGCCGGCCGGAGCTTCTACGCTCCACTCTTGCCTCGTTCCATTCTTATAGGGGTGCTCGGTCTCGATCGGGCCTTCTAGGGTCATATCTTTCCAATCGCCTTCCGTGGGCTCGGGCGAAGGAGGATAGATGCCGCTGATGGCGTTATAGACATTGATTCGTCCCGACATACTTACTTTGCGTGAAAGGGTCGCAATGTAATCACGCGAGCGAAGCAGACGATCTTTCACCTGGGCGTAGGTCATGCTGGTGTCGGTGCCCCAGAGGAGAGCCGCCGCGCCTGCTGCGTGGGGGCTAGCCATCGAGGTTCCGCTATAGGAAGCATACTTGCCCTTCGGAACAGTGCTGTACACATTGTGGCCAGGAGCCGCGATATGCACGGTGCGCTTTCCGTAGGTGGAGAACGTAGCCAGCGTGTCTTTATTGGTGGTCGCCGCGATTGCCATCACGTTGTCCACTTGGTAGCCCGCAGGATAGTGCGGATTGCTGTCGGCGTTCGTGCTGTCGTTTCCGGCAGCCGCGATGAACAAGAGGTCTTTGTTCTTCGCTTCTACGATCGCGTCAAACATCGATTGGGTAAAGCCACCGCCACCCCAGGAGTTGTTCATGATCTTGGCGTTCATTAGGGTCGAGTACTGGATCGACTTCACGGCATCAGCCAAGGTGCCACTTCCACTTCCGGTGAGAAATTTCACCGGCATGATCGAAGCATTCCAATTTACGCCCACCACACCGAAGCCATCATCGCCACGGGCGCCGATGGTGCCCGAAACGTGGGTTCCGTGCGAGTTGTCGTCCATCGGATTGTTGTTGGACACGCCCGCAAAGTTCCAGCCCGTATGGTCATCCACGAAGCCGTTGCCGTCGTCGTCAATGCCATTGGTTTCTTTGCCATCGCCCGACTCGCCAGGATTATGGAAGATATTGTCTTTGAGGTCAGGGTGCGTGTAGTCCACGCCAGTGTCGATCACGGCCACCATGATGTCTTTGTTTCCTTTGGTGATCGCCCAAGCTTTGGCGGCGCCGATGTCGGCTCCGGCCACACCAACGGCTCCACTAGGATCTTTCTGGCCAGTGTTCTTCAATCCCCAAAGCTTTGCGAGCTCAGGATCGTTCGGGAGCACTTCTTCGGCATCCGCATCGGGCGAGCCATTGATGTGCATGATATAGTTCGGCTCAGCATAAGCGATCGCGCCATTCTGTTCGGAAGAGTTGAGGAACTCTGCCGTCTGCTCGTCGCCAGCCAACTTGACCAAGAAAAAATCTTCGTTCGTCTCGAAAGCTTCCACCGAAGCTATGCCGAAACGAGAAGCGTCTAGAAGCGCCACGGCCGATTGCGAGCGAAGCGCAAATTTTCCCGCAGGGGAAAGCTTCACGATCACTTCGCCAGGCATGCGGTCATGCTGGGCGAGCAAGGCGTTGAACTTTGAAACGTCTGAATGTGCGTTGTGATCAAGACCCAAGAACAGACCGGTACCGGCAGAGCCGATTACGGCAACCGACCATGCGAGAGCAGGCGCTTTTAGCCACCAGCTACGCAAACACTTTGCTGCGATCATTATCCCCTCCATGTATTTTCTGGACCCTTTTCATCCCTGGGTCCTCACTCGCTACCGCACCAAACCGGAAGAGTTTGTCGCAGCGGCAAATGGGTTAGTGAGTAAAATGCTAACACTGTCCTAACAACTGTCAAAAAAATCCTTGATCTTTTTACAAGACGAAGCGAGCCATACACTTATATTTTTTACAGGCACATTGCGTCAATTGCGCATAAGACTCCTTTTGCAGAAAATTTTTGTGCGTTTCTGGGGGTTGTTTCTTTGCTTACGAACCAGAATTTTTTTGCGGAAGAGATCCACTCCCTTCCCATGATTTCCACTGCTCCCAGCGAGCTCTGAGGTAAGATCCCCCTCGATGGCAAAGCTGAAACTCCGTTACCGAAATGAAATCCTCCAGGCTCTTTCTCAAGCTCATGGCCCGATCAGCCTGAAGATTGTCTTGCGCACGATCGCTCCACCCGAAGAAGGGCGCTCGGCTTTGTTTGAACGCACCATCGCCAAGGAACTGCGGTACCTGATCAAAATAAAAGAAGTAGAGAAGGGCCTCGGCAATCTCTACCGGATTCGTCCCCCGAAATCGAAGCGCGACCAAGCCAGGCGTGAACATGAATATGAGGAAAGGGAGACGCGTGTGGACCGCTCCGAACTCAAGCGCCACGTGGTGGAGCCTCGATCCAAGCGCTCGCGCAATGTCATTCGTGGCAAAGTCACCAAGAACAATCGGGGCTTTGCTTTTGTGGCCCCGATCAATCCTCCGCCCTTTTTAAAGGAAGATGTGTTTTTGAATCCCGAGGAAGCTGATGAGCTTCTAACGGGGGATATCGTGGACATCACCCTCGATGCAGAGCGCTCGGAAAAAGGCTATAGCGGACGGCTTCAGCGCATCGTGGAGCGCGGTTTGCAAAAAACGGTGGCGCGTTATGTGAAAGGCAGCCCCTATGCCCAGCCCGTGGCCGAGGTCGACACCAAAGACCTACAAATACAAATTGTTTTAGAGCAGGAAGCCGCGTTCAAGGATTTGGTGGATGGGGCCGCGATCCTGGTGGAAGTGACCCATGCGCCACGTTCGGGCCAGAATGCCAAGGGCCGGATCGTGAGCGTGCTGGCAGACTCCCTGAATAGCACCACCGACGATCCCCTGGTCATCGTGAAACACAAACTGCGGGAAACTTTCCCCACCGAGGTGCTGGATGAGGCGATGGCCACTCCGGCGGCCATTGCCAAACAAGACATCAAGGGCCGTGAAGACTTGCGGGAGCTCCCCTTCGTGACCATCGATGGAGCCGATGCCCGGGATTTTGACGACGCCGTCTGCGCGAGAAAGCTGCCTAACGGCAACTTCAAGCTCTGGGTGGCCGTGGCCGACGTGGCCCACTATGTGCGCCCAGGATCCGCGATGGACAAAGAGGCTTACGAGCGGGGCACTTCGGTGTACTTCCCCCACCGCGTGCTGCCGATGCTCCCCGAACGCCTGTCGAACGGCTTGTGCTCGCTAAATCCAAATGAAGATCGTTTAGCCATGGTGGCCGAGATCATGAATTCCTCGATCAGCCGGTGCGTGTCGAGGCGTTCGGTGCGCACGATGGCTTCCACCTCTCCATTTTCGCGATTCACT
>JAKFYM010000008.1 GCA_021730855.1 Bdellovibrionales bacterium | reverse complement strand
GATGCGCTGGGCGAGGGGCAAAGCTTCGCGAAAAATCTCTCCGCCCCCGATCACAAACACTTCAGTGGCCCCGGGCGCCTGGCGCGCCCAATCCAGAGCCGCAGCTAGCGAGCCGCAAACCACGCCACCTTCCACGCGATAGTCGCGATTGCGCGAGATGATGATATTGGTGCGGTTCGGGAGGAGGCGCCCGATCGATTCAAAGGTCTTGCGGCCCATCAGGATCGGGTGGCCGGTGGTGATTTGTTTGAAGCGCTTCAGGTCTTCGGGAATGTTCCAGGGCAATCGATTCTCCACGCCGATCACGCGGTTCTCACCCATGGCCACCACTAGGGAAATCTTCATACCGCGATCGGCGCCTTGATCGCCGGATGCGGGTCGTAGTTCTCCAGGGTAAAATCGGAGTACTGGAAGGCGAATAGATCCTTCACTTCTGGGTTGATCCGCATCGTGGGCAATCTACGTGGCTCTCGCGAAAGCTGAAGGCGAGCCTGTTCCAAGTGATTGAGGTAGAGGTGAGCGTCTCCGAGGGTGTGCACAAAATCACCGGGCTCCAGCCCCACCACCTGGGCCAGCATCATCGTGAGCAGCGCATAGCTCACGATATTGAAGGGCACTCCGAGGAAAACATCCGCCGAGCGCTGGTAGAGCTGGCAGGAAAGTTTGCCATTGGCCACATAGAACTGGAAAAAAGCATGGCAGGGTGGGAGAGCCATTTGGTCGAGCAGGCCCACGTTCCAGGCGCTCACGATATGGCGGCGCGAGTCCGGATTTTTTTTCAAGCCTTCCACGAGATTTTGGATCTGGTCGATCTGGCGGCCGTCGGGTGCGACCCACTTGCGCCACTGCACTCCGTACACAGGCCCAAGGTCGCCTTTCTCGTTGGCCCATTCGTCCCAGATCGTAACGCCATTTTCCTGAAGGTAGCGCACGTTCGAATCGCCCTTCAAGAACCACAAAAGCTCATGAACGATCGAGCGCATATGCAGTTTCTTCGTGGTCACGGCCGGAAATCCCGCACCCAAATCGTAGCGCGCCTGGTGCCCAAACACACTGAGCGTGCCCGTGCCCGTGCGATCGTCCTTGCGGCTGCCTTTTTCTAAGATGAGACGAAGAAGATCCTGGTACTGCTGCATAGGCTCATCTCATCGCGCCAGCCCCCTAGATGTCAAAGAAAAGGCACAATGCTGCTGTGCTTCTGGGCTAGACTCTTGTTCGGGAGCTCGCGATGCAGTTTAAGGATCTCTTTTCCACCCAAGCCAAGGACTACGCCCGCTTTCGGCCGCTCTACCCTGAATCTTTGTATGCCTATTTAGCTTCGGCCGCCCCCAGCCGCGAATGCGTTTGGGACGTGGGCACCGGCAATGGCCAAGCTGCTGTGGGGCTGGCGCATTATTTTTCCCGAGTGGAAGCCACCGACCCTTCGGAGGCGCAACTGGCCTCCGCCCTGAAGCATCCGAAGATTCACTTTCATGTGGCCAGTGCGGAAGCGAGCGGGCTTGAGCCCCAATCTGCGGACCTCATCACGGTGGCCCAGGCCTTTCATTGGTTCCAGCAAGCCGAATTTTTCCGCGAAACAAAGCGGGTGGCGAAGCCGGGCGCTATTTTGGCTCTTTGGACCTACGCCGTGGCCGAGGTGAGCCCGGAAGTGGATGCCGTGGTGGAGCGCCTCTACAGTGGCATTCTCGGTGCCTATTGGGAAAAGGAAAGAAGGCTAGTGGACGAAGGCTACCGTCACGAAAAAATTCCCTTTGCCGAGTTAGCGCCACCCGCCTTTGCGATGCAGGCCGATTGGAGCCTAGAGCAAATGTTGGGGTACTTGGGCACCTGGTCGGCCCTGCAGAAATATCGACGCGAGCGGGGCACGGACCCACTCGACGATTTGGGTCCCGATTTTGCTCGTGCGTGGGGGGCGGGCATACGCAAAGTGACGTGGCCGCTCGGGCTGCGGGTGTTTGCCCTCTAGGTCTATTTTTGAGACCGCTTCTAGACGGCATGAGAAGATGGACATACAGTAAGAACTGCGAGGAAAATTTTATGAGCGAATTAAAACCAGAATCGAAACCCGTTCCCCAACCCTTCACTCCGATTGACCAACATCTTTTTGAGTCACGCACCGTATTTGTGAGCGGCGAGGTAGACGCCGACATGGCGCTGAAAGTAAATCGCCAGCTGATGGCTTTGGAGCGAGTGAATCCTACGGCCCCCATTGTGCTGTGGATCGATTCGCCCGGAGGGGAAGTCTATTCAGGTTTTTCGATCTACGATGTGGCGCAGTTCATCCAGCCGCGGGTGATCACCGTGGTGGCTGGCTTGGCGGCCAGCATGGGCTCGGTGGTGGCCCTTGCGGCAGAGAAGGAAGATCGTTTAGCGCTGCCTAACTCCAAACTCTTGATCCACCAACCGCTAGTGGGCGGCGTGCTGCGTGGCCAGGCCTCGGACATTGAGATCCATGCCAAAGACATCATCGAACTGAAAAAGAAAATGCATCGCCTCTATGCCGAGCGCACCGGCAGGCCCCTCGAGCGATTTATGGAACTCATGGAGCGCGATCGTTGGATCGACCCCGAGGAAGCCGTTGAATTGGGCTTGATCGCCAAGGTGATCAAGGAACGTAAAGACCTCGAAGCCCTACTCAAACGTTAGGACTTAGATCACTTCTAGCTGAAATGCCCAGCTTGCCTCTCCGTGCTCGGAAAACTCCTCGAGCGGGCCGAGGTCTGCCTTAGCTTCCCATTTTGCCGTGAGGGTTTCGGTGCTCAGGGCGGTGGGCTGCGTGGCTTCTTGGGCAAGGATCTCCGCGCATAGGCCATTGGCGGTATACGCCACGCGGATGCGGTCGGTGAGCTGGAGTTTCAGCTCCTTGCGCCTCTGCTGCACCCGATTGATTAGCTCGCGCGCCAGGCCTTCCCGTTTCAGTGCGGGCGTGAGAGTGGTGTCGAGCTCGGCCACTAGGCCTTCGAGTGCCCCCGCACATTTGCCTTCGGCGGCTTTCCGTTCAATAAATAGATCTTCTTTGCTTAAAGTTTCGCCGGCGATTTCGATGCTTCCGGTTTTTTCAAAATCGCGAATTTCTTTGCTGCCCCATTTTTTCAGCTCGGCTTGGATGGCGGGCATCTTTTTCCCCGCGCGGGCGCCGAGGCGCTTGAGATTGGGTTTCACGCTCTCGACCACCAGGGCCGCTCCGTCGGCGAGGAAGTGTAGCTCTTTCAAGTTGAGCTCGGAAAGCACCCGGTCTTGCATGCCGCGCAAGAGTTTTTGTTCCTCGGCGCTCAAGCCCGCGAGGCTCATGCGCTGGAGCGGCTGCCGCAGGGCAATTTTAGCCTCGGAGCGGAGCGAGCGGCCGAGGAGAATCGCTCGCTGGGCCAGGGCCATCTCCTGGATCAGGGCCACGCCCTTCGCGGAAAGTGTGGGTGGCATGGAGTAGAGGCGTTCATGCACGCTAGAAAACTCTTGGCCACGAAGGGCTTCGGGCCGCACGCCATGGTGAAGGGCGGCGTGCAGGTATTCCGAAAAGTAGGGGAGGTAGGGCGCCAGCAATAAACTAAATCTATCTAATACCTCAAACACGGTGGCGTAGGCCGAAGCTTTATCGTCCGAAAAACTCGCCCCCTTATTTTCCCAAAAGCGCGCGCGATTCAGGCGGATATACCAATTGGTCAGATTGTCGAGGAAGCGGGAAAGGTGCGGGAAAACATTCGCGAGCTCGTAGGCCTCCATCTCTTTATGCACGGCAATTTCGGTTTCCTGCATCACGGAGAGAATCCACTGGTCGATCTGCGGCCGGTCCTGCATCCGTGGCGCTTTTTTCAAATCTTCCGGGGAGAACTCATCGATATTCGCGTAGGACGCAAAAAACTGGTAGGCGTTCCAGAGCGGCAGCAGCACGGCCCGCATATTTTCCACCAAATAACGTTCCGAAAAACGCAGTTCTTCGCCATGCACTCCCGGAGACTGCATCAAGTACAAGCGCAGCGCATCGGCCCCATACTTATTGAAAATAAAACTAGGATCAGGATAGTTCTTCAGCCGTTTCGACATTTTTTTGCCGTCCTCGGCGAGCACCATCCCGTTCACCACGCAGTTGCGGAAGGCGGGCTTGTCAAAGAGGGCGGTCGAAAGCACCGTGAGCGTATAAAACCAGCCGCGCGTCTGGTCGAGCCCTTCGGCGATAAAGTCGGCGGGAAATTGTTCGGCAAAAGCCTCTTTATTTTCGAACGGGTAGTGCACCTGCGCGTAAGGCATTGACCCTGATTCGAACCAGCAGTCCAGCACCTCCGGGGTGCGCTTTAAGCTGCCTTTGTTTTTGCATTTGGGGCAGTCGGCTTCCACCTTGTCCACAAAATGGGAGTGCAGGTCGGGCATCGCTTTTCCGGCAAGCTTTTCCAGCTCGGCCCGTGAGCCTACCACTTCTTTATGATCGCAGCTGGTGCAAATCCATACGGGGATGGGCGTGCCCCAGAAGCGGTTCCGCGAAATGCACCAGTCGCGGGCGTTCTCCAGCCAGCGGCCAAAGCGCCCGTCACGAATATGCGCCGGCACCCAATGCACCCCGCGATTGTGCACCTGCATTCGATCTTTGATTTTTTCCACCGCCACGAACCAAGAGGAGATTGCCTTGTAGATCAGCGGCGTATCGGAGCGTTCACAGAAAGGATAGTTGTGCTGAAGCGTGTCTTGTTTGAGCAGCCGGCCCGCGTCTTTGAGGTGCTTGATGATCTCTTTGTCGGTGGCCGGGTCTTTGACGTGTTTGCCCTCGAGCGAGAAAATGGGGCTGGCCACTTCGGCGGTATACACGCCCTCGAGATTGGTCGGGTCCACGAGTTCAATGCCTTCGCGTTGGCAGGCGTAGAAGTCGTCCTCCCCGAAGGCCGGAGCCATATGCACGATGCCGGTTCCGTCGGTATCGGAAACAAAATCTCCCCAGATCACGCGAAAGGCTCCCGAAGAGCGACGGCCGGAATAGTAAGGGAAGAGCGGTCGATAGAATTTTCCTACGAGCTCGGAGCCGCGCTTGCTGTCTTCCACGGTGTCCACATCGAGCTCTTTGGCAAAATCGGCCAGGCGCTCGCGCAAAATCCAGGCGTATTTGATTCCTGCTCCACTGGGCTGGCGCAGCGGCACTTTTACATAAGTGAAATCTTTGCGCACGGCGAGCCCGAGGTTAGCGGGCAGGGTCCAAGGAGTGGTGGTCCAGGCCACCAGGGCTTCTTCCGGATGGTCATCGAGAGGAAAGAGCACCGTGATCGCCGGATCCTGCACGCTTTTGTAATTTTGCGAGGCTTCGAAATTTGAGAGCGGGGCCGTGAGCCGCCAAGAGTAGGGGACTACTTTTTTTCCTTGGTACACTAAGCCTTTTTTCCACAATTCCTGAAAGACCCACCACACACTCTCCATGAAGTCGGGGTCCATGGTTTTGTAGTCGTTGTCGAGGTCCACCCAGCGGCCCATGCGCTCTACTACCTTGCGCCAGTCAGAGGTGTAGCGCAGAACAATCCCGCGGCAAGCTTCGTTGAATTTGTCCACGCCATAGGCGCGAATGGCCAAAGATCCGCTTAGGTTCAATGTCTTCTCGAGCTCGAACTCTACCGGCAGCCCATGGCAGTCCCAGCCAAAGCGGCGCTCCACATGAAAGCCTCGCATTGTCCAATAACGTGGCACCATGTCTTTGATGGTGCCGGCGAGCAGGTGGCCATAGTGAGGTAGGCCGGTAGCAAAGGGGGGGCCGTCATAGAAGCCGAACCACTTGCGTTCGCCCTTGGTGCTCAGGAGGCGATCAAAAATTTTCTGGTCCTTCCAATAGTTCAGCACGGCCTCCTCGAAGGCGGGAAAACAATAGTCGGAACCGAAATCTGGGAAAAAGCTGGGCATGCCGCGATCATACCAAAATCTCGTGAATTCTGGTATGTCTGCTCCTATGAGCAAAAGGGCAAAAGCACGGCAGGGCGCGACGGGCCAGGAAGTCGAAGCGTTCTTAAAAACGTATAAGGCCTACCTACTCAAACACGAGCTCAAGTTCACGAACCAACGGAAGGTGATCATTTCCGAGTTCTTGCGAGCTGGAGGCCATCTTTCGGCCGAGGATCTTTTCCGCATCGTGAAAAAGAAGGAGCCTTCGGTGGGTTTGGCCTCGGTCTATCGCACGATCAACAGCTTGGTCGAAGCCGAGCTTGCCGTAGAGCGGCGTTTTCTCGATCGCACGTCGGTTTATGAGCTCCACGAGCCAGGCCGCCATCATGACCACCTGATCTGCTTGCGTTGCCGAAAGATTTTTGAGTTTGAGAACGATGCGATCGAAGACCAGCAAAAAAAGGTGGCCGAAAGCTTAGGATTTACCTTGAAGGACCATAAGCTCGAGCTCTATGGCTGGTGCCAGCGCGTGAACTGCCCGAATCTCTAGCGTGAAACTACCCCAGTCTTTTTACTACCAAGACACCACAAAGCTCGCCAAATCCCTCCTGGGGAAGCGCCTAGTGCGTTACTACCGCGGCCGACGGCGCTCGGGCATCATCGTGGAGACCGAAGCCTATCTAGGCGCCAAAGACGCCGCGGCCCACACCTGGAAGAACCGTAAGAGCGCGCGCAACCAATCGATGTACCTGGATGGCGGTCATTCATACATATATTTTATTTATGGAATGCATTATTGTTTTAACGTGGTGGCGAAGCGGGCCGAGGAGCCAGAGGCGGTGCTCATCCGGGCGCTGGAGCCAGCGGAAAATGTGGCCCTACGCACCGATGGCCCTGGTCGGTTGTGCAAGGCACTGGCCATCACCAAGGCCCTCGATGGAGAATCCCTCCTGGGAGAAATGATTTTTATTGAAGACGTGGGGCGAAAAATCCCCGCAAAAGAAATTTCCGCTTCTCCCCGTATTGGCGTAGACTATGCCGGTGCGGCGGCATTATGGCCCTTGCGCTTTTCCCTGCGAAATAGTCCCTTCCTCTCGAGAAAGGAAAAAAGATGACGACGTACCGGGCCTTCTGGCCACACTATATCCAAGAGCATCAGGATGCGCGCAATCGTCGCTTGCATTTTCTCGGTTCTGTTTTGGTTTTAGCTTTTTTGGGCTTGGCATTTGCCACGGAGAGCGTCTGGTGGCTGATGGGCATGCCCTTGGCTGGCTATGGTTTTTCGTGGGCGGGGCATTTCTTTTATGAAAAAAACCAACCGCTGAGTTTTCGGTATCCCGTCTGGAGTTTCCTGGCCGATTGGCAGATGTTTTTTTTGATGTGCGTGGGGCGGATGAGCCGCGAGTTAAGCCGCATGGCGGTGCTGCACTCCGACTATCAATCGATGCCTTTTAGGTGAAACTCGATTTGCGCTTCGCGTTTGGCATGGGACTGCTCAATTTGGGCCGAAGCGGCCTGGGTGAGTTTCCATCCGAAGAAGACTAGGGTCAGTACGAAGAAGATGTAGATCTTGGCGTTCATTGTGGGCTCCTTGCCTTAAGAAATGCAGGGGCCACACCGGTATATAAGTGCCTAAAATTACTAAGAAATATTTTCAACCTTCCGCCCACCCAGCTAAGTGCTGAATACTTAAGGAGTCCGTAAGCACACAGCCTCACGTCCGGAGAGTGTCCCTCGAGAGACAGGGCTAAGTACTGGACTCCATTAGTTGATTTAAAATGTCTATTATAGTAGAACCTCCCGGGAGAGCCCTGAGGTCACCCGTGTCATCTGCCGTAGAAATCCGCCTATCTTACGTATTTAAGGATTCCGAAATCCTTCGCCTCGCCTTGTGTCATAAGTCGTTTGCCAACGAGGGTCGAAAAAAAGGCATTTCGCGTGAGGACTTTGTGCTCCTGCATAATGAGCGCTTGGAATTCTTGGGCGATTCCGTGCTGGGTTTGGTGATGAGCGATCTTTTGTCGAAAAAATTTCCCACCGCCGACGAAGGCCGTCTCTCCAAAATGCGCTCCTCGCTCGTGAAAGAGGAGACTCTCGCCAAGGTGGCTCGCGCGCTACAGCTTGGCGATGCCGTGATGCTGGGCAAGGGCGAGGAAAGCACCCACGGGCGCGACAAAGATTCTATTCTCTCTTCCACCTATGAGGCCGTACTAGGAGCCATCTATCTCGACGGCGGCCTAGAGGCCGTGTTTGGGGCGGTGAATGTGCATTTTGCTGGCCTGCTTGAGGAAGTGGCGCAGGGCAAACTACGGCAGGATACCAAAACGCAACTCCAGGAGCTCGCGCAGGCGCGCTTCCGCAAATCACCGGCTTATGCGGTGGTGGCCGAGGAAGGGCCGGATCATGAAAAAATGTTTGAGGTGCTCGTGAGCGTGAATGACCTAAAGCGCTACGGCAAGGGGAAAAACAAAAAAGAAGCCGAGCAGGCAGCGGCCTCTTTCCTCCTCGATCACCTGCTCGGACAGGCAGGCCCC
>JAKFYM010000307.1 GCA_021730855.1 Bdellovibrionales bacterium | reverse complement strand
ACCTTTTAGGTCCGACAACGAAGGAGTCGCGGTTTTCAGCCAGCTGCAGTAGGCCTATTTATGTGACCACTTCTAGACCAAATCGGTGACCACGGTGAGATCGGGATGATGGCGCAAGGCCGAGGCCGGGAGCGTGGGATCCCCGGCGAGGAAGCGCTCAAGGGCCGCGCGCTTGTTTTCGCCGCGGACAACCAGCAGCAAGGCCTTGGCTTCGAGAAAAATGCCGATGCCATAGGTGCGGCCCCTTGTTCCCGGAGCAAGGGCCAGGCGCTTCAGGGTGTCTTCGTGCAGCTGCACCTCTCCGAAGCGGAATTCATTCGGCAGACCTGGCTCGTGAAAGGCCACATGGCCATTGGTGCCCAAACCTAGCACGGCAAGATCGGCGCGTTCAGGATGGTCGGGCGGAATCACGGTGAGCGCAGGCAATTCTTCGGAAAAAAACTTGGCGAATACCCCGGTTTGCGCCCCGGAAGCCACATCGTCTACCTGCAGTAGGCGAAGGCCGCGTAGATAAGCCGGCTCCTTCTTGCGCCAGAGAGCATAAAGGGGGCGCGGCGTCTCGCCCGCCGGGAGGAAGAGGGACTTTGCTTCGTAACGATCCACTCGGTTTTGCAACCAACTGGCGGTCTCATCCACAACTTCTTTGGTGCGCAGGACTTCCATAAATCTAGTATACTGGAAATGCATGAAAGCAAAAGCCTATCGACTCTTGGTGGTGGCCCATCCCGACGACGAGACGATCTTTTTCGGAGGCCTGCTCCTGCAGCTGCGCGATTTACCTTGGCACGTGATCTGCCTCACCGATGGCAATGCCGATGGCCGCGGCAAAGAACGCCACCAAGAATTTCTTGCCGCCACCAAGCTCCTCGGCGTGAAAAAGGCCGAACACTGGAGCTACCGCGACATCTTTCCTAACCGCCTACCGGTAGAGGAAATCACCACGCGTCTCCGAGCCTTGGCTATACCTAAGGAAGTTTATACGCACGGACCGCTCGGGGAATACGGGCACCCCCACCACCAAGACTGCGCGCTAGCTACCTATCGTGCCTTTCCTAAACTAAAAATATTTTCACCGGCCTGGAACTGCCGGGCGGAAAAAGTGGTGCACCTAAGCCCGGCACAATTTCGCAAAAAAACCCAAGCCTTCGCTGAAATCTACCGCAAGGAAACCTCGCGCTTTTTAAACATCCTGCCCAATATGTCGGTGGAAGGATTTTGCCGCTTCCAACTCCAGGAAATTGAGGCCCTCGTGGGCTTCCTCCGGCACGAGCGCAGTCTGGACGTGACGGCGCTAAAGGAACATAAATGGGCCGCGAGCCTGCTGCCCGATCTGGTACAGAAGCTCGAGACCCGGCTATTTTAAAAATGTTTTAACGACCGGAGTGAAAATACGTCGTGAGCGTGAAGGCATTGAGCTCCCGCACGGCCGCCTCAATAGCCTCAATCCTTCTAGAAGCCTCTCGCATCGCACCACGCATCCCGCTCTTGGTCTCTGGACGACTGAAACTAACACTCTCATAGAGCCAACCCGGATCCGTTTCCCGCTGGCGGTGCCGATAGAGGCGGGCGGTTATTGTCCCACTTCTCCCAAAACCTTTGCTCAGATTCCGCCCGCAGCTCTCCCGCAAGGAGCGAGATTCTAGGTTTCCGGAAAATTCGGCACAGATCACGTCACGAACCATTTCCATTTGGGTGACCGATCCATATAAGTTCTGAAAATCACTCATGGGAGCAAACAGCATTTTTCCATCGCAGGGAAAGAGCCGAGTGCGGAAATCCGCCAGAGAGCGAATCCAATTCGTCCACTTATCGTGTCGATAGCGCGTGGGATCTTCCATCCATTTTGACCGGTCTTCCGTTAGCATACTCAAAGATTGTTCGGAGCGATCCGCAAGGTTGGCTAATTGCGCCAGATAGGAATCGATACCCGAATTCAAAAAATCCGCCAGAGCCATGTCTTGCAACGCCTTAGCCTGTTTTTCATCAAGGCCCACGCGATGGCCAAATTCATGCAGCGCCAAGGCGATGACGTGCCTTCGATAGCTACCGCTATCATGAGCCGCGACGATCGTTTTGAGGTTCAAGCAAATTGCCTCTTCGCCATTGTGCTTCGCAAAAGCGTAGCCTTCTACAATACCATTTTCATCTCTAACGACTAGGCCCTTTTCGTCCTTGCAATCGTCCGTGGTGCGCATCTGTACTTTGGTATTGCGAATCACCTGATAAATCGTTTTCTCCCCACCAAATAATTTATTGCCAAGGGGTAAGTTAGCTTGGTCTTCAGTGGTTGGTTCTTTACTGGCCTGGGCGTTCCTAAACTGGTACTCATACTGCTGCAGCCAACCAATCAGCACCTTCCCCGCCACTGTTTGCAGAGTCTCCGCTAGCATTGTTGTATCCACCGGACTCGGCTGGGTAGTGCGGCCCGAGCCCCCAATATGCCCACCGCCGATAGCACCCAGTCCATAGAAATTCATCACACCATTGCGGATCTCGATATTTCCATTGGGCACCCAACGTGGCAGGTTTTTCAAGGCTTCGTGGAGTTCATTACGGCAGGCATTTTCCGGCGCCCAGGATTCCTCCGGCTCCTCTCCACAAAGGGCTTCCAGATCGATACGCCATTCTTGCGCCTCGGGAAGGTTGATCTTTCCGGGAATCACAGCGGGTTGTTGAGCCATGGCCTCGAGAGCTAAGACAAAAATAAGGAGAAAATAGGGCACTTAGCCTCCGATAATTTTTAGCAGAAATAGTAACAAAACCTTTATCCCGTGCTATAACGCAGCTCAGCATGATAGTGTTCAACTACGACAATTACAAGGGCTTTGTGCAGGACTGGGTGAAGTCGCAACCGAAGGAAGGTTACGGCCAACTCAGCCGCATGGCCGAAAAGCTCCGCACCAATCCGGTCAGCATCAGCCAAATTTTCCGCGGGGATCGCGAGCTTAATCTAGAACAGGCCGCGAAACTCTGTGATTTCCTCGGATTCAACACCTTAGAAAGCGATTATTTTCTTCTGCTCGTGCAAAAAGATCGAGCCGGCAGCCACGATTTACAGCAGATTTTTGCTCGCCAGCTCAAAGAACTGCGCGGTCGTGGCCAACTGTTCAAAAATAGAATTCGGCATTCCGAAATCAGCGAGAACGACAAACTCTTTTACTACTCCTCCTGGCTGCCCACGGCCGTGTGGCTGGCGGCTTCGCTGCCTCAGCTCGGGTCTTCGGCAAAAATTGCGGCCTATTTCAAGTGGCCAGAGGCTGAGGTGGCCGAGTGCCTACGCTTTCTGCTGGATCGCGGATTGCTCAGGAAAAAAGCAGCCGGCTTCGATTTCGGAGAAAACATGATGCTCCTGTCGAAGGAGTCCCCTCACAATCGCCGCAATCTCCTAAACTGGCGAATCAAAGCGATGCAGGTCATGGAACAAAAAAACGAGGAAAATTTATATTTCACGGCTTCGCTCGCAATGTCGCGCTCCCTGAAAAAGAAAATTCGCGAAGAAATTAAAGCATTTTTATTGGAACAAATGAAACAAGTGCCCGCCTCTCCTTCGGAATGTTTGGTGGCCCTGAATGTCGATTGGTTTGAGTTTTAACAAAACCGCTAAGACTATCCCTGTCTTTTAAAATAAGAGCTCTAGAATCAGGCCCGCCCTTCGGGGATATTCCTGACGCAGCGTGGACCGACCCACGTTTCTAAATTCAGGAGTCCTTATGAAAAAGTTTATCAGCGCGAGCTTGGTGTTTGCTCAACTCGCCACCGCCTTACCCGCCCTGGGCAACCAAGCCCCTAACCTGCCAACTATCGGCCGTCCCCAGCAGGATCGCATCATCGTGCAAAGCGAGATCGACAAAAAAAATCCCGACTACATAAAATTTGCTGCCATCGCGCAGGCCGTATGGGCCGCTGGCCAGACCTATGATCGCGCCGCCAATGGCACAGCCAACGAGAAACTATGGCGTGATTTCCAGCCCCTGCTACCACTCCCCCCACGTACGGAGGAGGTATTTCCCGCCGAGAGCCGCGAGAATTACATCGAGCGCGTGGCCCAGAATGAACATCGACGCCTAGAGGGAATCCTTTTCCAGAGTCCCGTGGCCCAGCTTGCGGTGGAAAGCACCTCAGCCTTGGGAGAGGTTTTTTTGGGCCGTAAGTTCACGAGTTGGGGAATGGAAGCCGCGCTTGCCTTGGCCGGCCCCTACTTTCGCGACGGAGCGATGCAGCTGATCACGGTGGATCCCGCCACTCCGAACCTCAACCTAAAACTCGGCGTAGAAGCCAGTCTTTGGGGACTAGACCAAGCCCGTCAGCGCAGCACCGAGGGTGGGATCGTGGATAGATATGCCACCATCTATGGTGTCTTCAATCCTCACCGCGACCAAAGTGAGCACGAGGCCGTGCGCTCGCAAGCGACCATGATCCAAACCATTCGAAATGCGCGCGATATCGGCGAGCTGCGAAAGATGATCGAAAGCAATCCGAAGATCGCCGAAGCTTTTGAGAAAATTGCCTCTGCTCTAGAAGACCAAAAGCTGAACGCAACCAATCAGCCGGCCGCAAGTGCCGGGGGACAAGACGACCTTAAATATACTTTTAACAATATCACTGGCGGATTGAACTCCCTAAGCTATGCCCTACAGTTGAGCGGCCACCCCCGTGAGGCCGCGATGGTAGGCAATATCGGCAAGGCATCGGAAGCTGTGGGCATCGTGGCAACCGCCCAGCAAATGGCTCCGCTCATGGCCGCTAGCATCTATCTCTATGCGGCGGTGATGGTCTATTCGGCCATTCAAGCCTCGCAGCAACCGGAAAGCCCCTATCCCGCCATCTTTGCGATGCTGGCCCAGATTTCTCAGCAGATCGAGGAGCTGCGCAAAACGGTCCTGATCCGCTTTAGCCAGCTTGACCAAAAATTGGGTGCGTTTGCGGCGGAATCCTTGGCGCTCTCTGAAGCCCAGCTGCGCAACTCGGTGACCGTCAACGAGGTATTGAAACGCATCCAGGCCCAACTCAGCTACCTCCTCCGCGTGAATCAGGAACAAAGCGCCGCGCTTGCCAATATCTTGTTCAACCAAGAAGACCGCCGCTGCTTCTACCTCGGCGGTGGCGGCGAGGTGCTTCCGATCTCGCGCAACCGCTTTGTGGAATGCCGAAGCACCTATATCGACCGCGGCACTAGCTATGCTCGTTCGGCCATTGCTCACGCTTCCGCTCCTTCCGCGGCAGTGCAAACCCAATTCCCGGCCCTGCCCTTTGCCGATCGGTACGAAATCCTACGTCAGGTGGTGGACCCCGCAGGAACGGAATTCCCTCGACCGCTGGCCCATCCTGCGGTTTGGGCCCAAAGTTCCTTCCTCCTCGCAGAGCTCGCGCAACAGCATCCGAAATACCTGGGAGACCTGGATGCCGGCCCCGGCCCAAGCGGCGGTATCGCCCTGCAGGTGGAACCCCTCGTGCAGGCGGGCGAAGACTTGGCCCAGTTCCGTAGTCACCTGCTTTTTCCCAAGAACGGTACGGGACTCCACACAGATCGAATCCAAGCTTTTGTGGATAGACTCAGTGACCACCAGGCCACGGCTTTGGAAAAAATTCGCCAACAGCTGACCAGCCCGGGCTCGAACATCGATCCCACTCGCGGCCTGGACCAGCCTTTCAACCCAACGTATCCCTTCCACGCTTTGGCGCAGCCCCTGCCCTTTTGTGAAGGCGTGAGACCACGTTTTCATTCTCTGCTTCGAGCGGTGATCGATAGTCCGGGTGGCAGTAGTGGCGTGAAAACCGCCGTCACTCGCCACACCCCGAACCTCCGACGCTGGGCCTTGGAAGAACTACAACGGGATTTTCGGGGCCTCAAGAGCGACGAGCTCAGCTGGAACGAGGCGCTCTATTCTCTGCTTCCGCGCGAGGCCGTGCTCATGGAGCAAGCAAGAAAGGGTCGCATCGACCTATGCATCAGCATCCTGCAGGTTTCGGACTATCGCCAAGCCCCTAGCCTCAACTTCACGGCAGACGTGCATCTTGGGATCAAAGCCTATATCAGCATGAGCACTCCCACGGGTCGCAGCAATCCTCTGCTTATCCGGGATATCCTCGCCACCATTCCCCTCGAAGGGCGCGCTCAGGGCGCCGTCATTCGGGCGAACCGGATGCCGCTCATCATTCGAAGCGGAGAACCCATCTTCATCAATGGCGATGCCCGCATCGCCACGCACCTGGCGAATAACTGGAGCCGCGTCTACCGCGGATTCTTGCGTTATGCCCGCAATCGCAACCAGGCGGAAGCCAACCGCAACCTAGAAAGGGTTCGCGGCCAGTTGACCGACTATCTCGCGGTGAAACGCAATGATCTCGAGGCTCCCCTCCTCAACGGCCTCCAAGGCGCCCAAGAGGACTACCAACAGACACTCGCGAATCTCCGGGCCCTGATTGGCATCGGCCTCGACGAGAACCATGCCCCCGTGAACCACTGGCTGAGCGAGCTATCGGCAAGACATACGAATGTGGCGCCCCTAGACTTGGTGAATGCCGCGATCCACCGCGGGGAAAATGTGCCGAACCTGCTGCAGACCGTGAGCCAGAACCACGGAGTGCTCAAGCAGCAGCTCGAGGAGCTTGCCAAGGATCCCCTCCTGCGCCCAGCTCCCAACCACCTGGCGCCGGCCATGCATGCCCTCGATCGTTTGTACGAGATGCGCAGCCTACCGCAGGCAATGTGAAGAAAGAACGGGGCTCACGGAAGCCGAGCCCCTTTTGTTTCTTTCGGCAAACCGGCATTTTTGGTAGGGAAGTGCATGGCAAAAATCACGCACTATCCCACCTACGTGAAACGCATCCGGGGCAAAGGCTGGGGGGCTTTTTGTTCGAAACGCATCCCCAAGGGAACTATCTTCAACGTAACCACTCTCTTGGTGCTCACGAATCACGAGGCCCGACTGATGTCGGGCTCTTCTCTAGAGCCCTATTGGTATAAGTTCGGCACCCGTGGGCGGGCAATTGCTCTGGGCCTCGGATCGATCCTAAATCATTCCGATGAACCCAACTGCAGCTACCATTTCTCGAAAAAGAAACGCACCCTTTCCTTCTACGCCCTAAAGGCCATTCCTGCGCACCAGGAGCTCACGCACGACTACGGCTGGACTTCGGCCGCTTACCAAGCCTATGGAATCAACCGCAACAAACCAAAATAAGGCCGTTAGTTGGGATAGTACTGTTTCCGATTCGCCTGGGCCGACACATACCCGAATTCGTCGAGCAGGCAAGAATTCCCAGGCCTGGTTTTCCGCACACCAAAGGCACCGGTAAGATGCGTATAGGTGCGCAGAGCATCCACCGCCACAACGTCCATCCAGCGCACGCCCCGCTGAGAAGTGATATCCGTGGCCCGAGCCACACCATCCGCCCGCCGGATGCGCCGGGAAGTGACTAGATAGCGATCCAGCGCCGGCGAAGCACAAACGCCTTCCTTGGTCCTTTTTTCAAAATCGTTGCAGATGCGGCTGATTCCACTGAACGGATCAAAGTATCCTATGGAGTGGCGGCCAAGAATCTCTAGCACCTCTCCCGGGAGGGGCTGCGGGCCTGAGTCTGGAGTTTGGTCGGAAAAGCTCTTATACAAATGAATTTTATTTTGATAGAGAACCTGTTTTTTCTCCGACGAAGATGAGGATAAGTAGGATCCGCGCTCCCCCTCCTCCGGAGTTTCGGCCGCGGCCATCCCCACGTAACAGCGGCCTTTGATCGCCTGCTCCTCCACGGTTAGCTCTTGCTCCGTTTTCTCTAACTCGCGCAGCTCCAGGCCAGAATCCATAGCAAACACTTTCCATTTTTTCTTGTCACGCCCACGCCAGAGCGAAACGATAGGCCCCAGCGCAGAGCGAGGCGCATAGATCGCCAAACGTTCATGCGGAATGGGTAGATACGGCCTGAGGTATACCTCGCTATAACTCGTCATCGAGGGCATCACGTTCACCGCAAAACGTTTGGCCACAAAGCCGGGGATTTCTACTTCATATTGCAGGCCGTACCCTTCGGGATGACTCTCAAACAGATCCTCGATATCCGTCCGCTTCGGGTAGAGGGCAGCCGCATCGGCAAACTTTCCGATATGGTAATAGGTCTGGTAGTAGTTGTCTTTTAAGCGGATCGCGTTGGAATTTTGTCCCTCAGGGCTCATCAGGGGGGCACCCTGCACGCGCAGGGCCGCAAAAGCCGCCGGATCTTCGGGGGTGATCTTCATCTGCTGCCAGGGAATCTTGAATTTACGGTAGTAGCCCAAGGGCGTAACGAACTTCACCTCGCTGGTGAAATTTGCCAACTTGTCCACGAAGTACCGTTCTTTCTCGGCGGGAGAGAACAGGTCACCGCCGCGATTCTCTTCGTCTAGGAACAAACGTTTTAGAAACAAAAAAGAAGGATGCTGCAAATGATTTTCTTCCGTCACCACCCCTAGCGCAGGGTAACCAAAGAGCGGCAT
>JAKFYM010000282.1 GCA_021730855.1 Bdellovibrionales bacterium | reverse complement strand
ACATGAAGAACTTCTACCGCTTCGTGACCGCGGAATGGAATGCCGGGCGCACGCTCACGAATCCCTACTACATCTACGGCGTAGACCAGATCAATCCACATCCCAGCGCGCGCTACACCAAGCCCGTGCTGATCCTGATCAATGCCCTGGACTTTTCGGGAGGAGATTTTTTCCCCGCCATCCTTCAGGACAACAAACGCGTGACCGTCATGGGCCAACGCACCGCGGGCGCTGGTGGTTACGTGCTGGAACAAACCTATCCGAATCTCTTCGGGATCAAAGGTTTTGCCTTCACGGGCTCCTTGGCCGAGCGGATCGACAAAAATCCGATCGAGAACCTAGGCGTGACTCCGGATGTGACCTACACCATTTCGGCGAAAGACCTGACCACGAACTATTCCGAATACAAAGCTGCCATCCAGCAGCAGATCTCCGCTTTGATCAAAAAGTAGTTTTTCGCCAAGGGGCGTGGTCTCGTAAGCCACGTCCCTCTTTTACAAAAAAAGGGAGACCTTATCGGCCTCCCCGCCCCAGAAAAACAAATCTTATTTTACTTCTTTCAATTCCACGTCAAAAACCAAGTCCTTCTTAGGGCCAATCGTGCCATCGGGAGTGCCGCGCTCGCCATAGGCCATCGCGTAGGGAACCACGAGCTTGCGTTTGCCGCCCACTTTCATGCCAGGGATCCCTTCAGTCCAACCGCGGATCAAGGCGCCGTTGCGCAGCTCGAACGTGATGGGGTCGCCCTTGAGCGAGGAGTCAAACTCCTTGCCGCCGTCCTTAAACGTGCCGCGATAGTGCACGGTGATCTTGCTGCCCAGCTTGGCCTCAGCCCCTGTGCCCTTCACCACATCCTCAATCACCAGGCCATCGGCCCGTGCCTTAGGGGCGGCTTTCTCTTCGTTTTTCTTTGCCGCGATCGCCGCGAAGGGCAAGCAGGCCACCATGGATAGAACAGCCAATCTCTTCAACATAATTATTGTTTACCTCGTTTTGGTTGGACTCCTGCCCTTTATGTCTAAGAATTGAGCAGCTGTCAAAAAGATCGACACTTTTTCCCCTGTCAAGATACGGGATTCCAGGCACTTAGGTACCTGGCACATCGAATGCAGCGATTCTTGATAAGCAGGGTCAATTATACATTCCGCCGCCAAGCTCGCGGCCCACTCTAGAACGGATCTCTTAGGTGCAGCTATAGCGTGCCCTGCCCACCACCCCACGTGGAGAGCGCTCCCCTTTCATCGGAGGCCCACCGCGCCAGAGATACGACCTGAAGATTAGGAAGAGGAGAGTCCCATGAAGTACGTCAACGCCGCCCCCGTCTCTCGAGACACCCAAATGTTGGAATACTTTTCCCTCGTGAAAATCATCGCCAAAAAGATGATTCATCGCCTCCCAGCTAGCGTGGAGTATGACGACCTCGTGAGCGCCGGCCTGATCGGTCTCATGCAGGCCCTCGAGCGCTTCAATCCCGAAAAGGGCTTCAAATTTAAAACCTATGCCGAATTCCGCATTCGCGGAGCCATGATCGATGAATTGCGTTCCCAGGACTGGTGCCCCAAAGGCATGCGCCATAAGGCCAAGCAGTTCCAACGCATCTGTGAAAAGCTCCGGGAGAAAAAAGGCCGTCAGGCCACCGATAGCGAACTCTGCCAAGCCCTGCACTTGAGCAAAACCAAATACGAGCAATTGGTGCGTGACGTAAACACCCTGGACCAAATGAATTCCGCCACCTATATCCGGGCCGTGAATTCAGACGATCGCACCCAAACCACGATTGAGCTCGTGCCCGACACCAATTCCAGCGGCGACCCCTTCGAAGCTGCTAGCCGCCACAGCGTGCGCCAGCAGATCGAGCAAGCTATGCGTCATCTGCCGGAAACCGAACGCACCGTCTTGAGCCTGTATTACTTTGAAGAGCTGAACCTGAAAGAAATCGGTCGCCGGCTCCACCTCTCGGAATCGCGCGTCTGCCAGTTGCACTCTAAAGCCATTGCCCAGCTCAAGGGCCAGATGGTCGACGAGAGCGACGATTCTCAACTTGCTGCATAAGGAAGATGGGTGTAGTTCTCTATTCTAGAGGACTCACCGATGCGCTCCCGACAGGCCCATTCCTTTGCGACGCCTATTGGCCAAATGGCCATTTGCTGGCAAGGCAAAAAGGTGACCGCCGTTTTCCTACCCGGAGACGTAGAAAAAAACGTGCAAAAGAAACTAGGCGCGGTGGACTGGGATCCACTTCCTCCGGCTCCGATTCAGAAAATTGTCCAGAAAATCCAAAAGCACCTCTCTGGCGAACCACAGAAATTTTCTGCAGACTCCCTCGCCCTGGAAAACTTCGGTCCCTTCCTCCGCCGCGTCTATGAAGAGGCCGTGGCCATTCCTTCCGGCGAGGTCCGCACCTATGGCGAACTGGCCGCCGCCGCGGGTAGCCCCAAGGCGTTTCGTGCCGTGGGCCAGGCCATGGCCAAAAATCCTTTCCCGCTCCTCGTCCCCTGCCATCGCGTGGTGGGTGCCGGCCGCAAAATGGTGGGCTTTTCCGCTCCCGGGGGCATCCAAACCAAAACGCGTTTACTTGCATTAGAGACTCATGGTCGCGCAAACCAATCGTAAATGGACGGTGATCGCGCTCCTCTGCGCCGTCTTCCTCGCCGCCATGGAGGCCACGGCCGTGGCCACGGTGATGCCCACCATTGTGGGCGATCTTGGGGGCATCGAGCATTACGCCTGGGTGTTCACGGCCTATATGATGGCCTCCACCGTGACAGTGCCCATCTACGGCAAACTCGCCGATCTCTATGGACGCAAACCCATCCTACAATTTGGCATCTTTCTCTTCCTTGTGGGCTCGCTGCTTTCGGCTCGCGCCACCACCCTCGAGCAACTGATTTTTTTCCGCGCCGTGCAGGGCCTCGGCGCCGGAGCCATCCAACCCATGGGCCTCACGATCACGGGAGATATTTTCCATGTGCGTGAGCGTGCGCGGGTGACGGCAATCTTCGGCACTGTCTGGGGCGTGGCCGGAGTGCTCGGCCCGATGATCGGCAGCCTGATCGTGAAAACGCTCGGCTGGCCCTGGATTTTTTATGTGAACCTGCCCTTCGGCCTGGCCTCGGCCTTCATCATCCAACGCGCGCTGGTGGAAAAAGTGGAAAAACGCGAGGTGCGCCTCGATTGGCTTGGTGCGCTCTTCCTGAGCGGCGCCATTATTTCCATTCTGGTGGCCGTGAATGATCCCGAAGAAATGCTGCTGCTCATTCCGGCGTCTACCTTATTTTTTGTGGCCTTCTTGCTCGTGGAGCAAAGAGTGAAGGAACCCCTCGTGCCGCTCGATATGTTTTCGAGCCCGATCATCTCCAATGCCAGCATCGTGAGCGTCATGCTAGGCGGAGCGATGCTGAGTTTTGTCACCTTCCTTCCCCTCTATATTGAAGTGGTGCGACGCATGGACGTGATCTATGCCGGGCTCAGCATCACTCCCATGGGAGTGGCCTGGCCTCTCGCCAGTGGGCTCTCGGCCCGTATCTTACCCACCATTGGCTTTCGCCGCCTTTTGCGCATCGGCCTGGCGCTGGTCTCGGCTGGCTGCTCGCTCACCGCCATCGGCGTGTACAGCAATCTTCCTTTGCCGGTGCTGATGCTAGGCATGGCCATGCTGGGGCTCGGCATGGGGTTCTCCAATATTCCGCTGCTTTTTTCCGTGCAGTCCTCCGTGAATTGGAATCGTCGCGGAACCGCCACAGCCAGCACACTTTTTTTCCGCACCATTGGCGGCACCGTGGCAGTGGGCGTGCTCGGTGCTGTGCTCACGCGGCGCCTGCTCCGTGATCCCACTCTGCCCCTGCATCAAGTGAATGATCTCATTGGCCCCTCCCACCAAATCATCGATCCCTTGATGCAACTGCGGCTTTCGCAAGTTATGGAGGACGGACTCTACCGCATTTTTATCGCCGCCGCCGGCATTGCGATTGTGGCTTTGCTCTTCGGGCTCTTTTTTCCCAACATAGGCAGAGAGGTACGCACCAATGAAGAAGTGGAAAGTCTATGAATACAAAAATTGCAGCACCTGCAAAAAAGCCCTGAAGTTTTTAGATAGCCAGAAGATTGCGTACGAAAAAGTGGACATCACTTCCACCCCACCTTCCCTAGCCGAACTAAAAAAAATGCTGGGGCACTACAAAGAAGTGCGCAAGCTCTTCAATACCTCTGGCCAGGTGTATAAAGAACAGAAGCTTGCCGAGAAACTTCCCAAGATTTCGGAAATAGATGCGTTAAAGCTTCTGGCAGAAAATGGGCGTTTGGTAAAACGCCCTTTCCTTCTAGGGCCAGAGACCGGCCTGGTGGGCTTCCGCGAAGACGAATGGGAAAAAAGCGTTCGCTGAATTTCCATCTTGCAAATCAAAAAAAATCATTTACCTTAAATAAATCACCCGCTCATTCACGAGCGTCCAGAAAGGGGGAATTACATGATCATGATCGATATGATGCCGAAGAATCCATGTTTTCCCTCGTCCGAGATCCCGTCTCGCGACTAAATAAAAAATAATCACTTCTGGAGTGCGCCCATACAGGGCGTGGAGAATTTCTATGTCTTTGCGATCGTTAGTGCGGCGTTTGTTATTCGCCGAAATGAAAAAAACCGTGGTGCTGGCGCGCCACAAGGTGCTGCAGGCCGAAGATATGCCGGCCCTGCCCGCTCATCTCCAGCCCCGCCAGCTACCCTTCTCCGAGCACGAGCTCGACACCGCCTCAGCGCGCCGCCTGATCTGGAGCCTATTTCGGCGCGGGAAAAAATATGTCGTGCCCGCGCTCCTATGCAACGCCGCCTATGTGCTGCTCAATCTAGCCAAACCCGTATTGGTGAATTCTTTTATCCACCGCATTTCGGGCGAGCTGAGCCAGAAAAGTGATTTTTATCTAGCGCTCCTATTGGCAGTGGCCTTGGGTTCGGTCAGTTTTGTGGGCAGCCTCGCGATCCAGCACTATTTTCTCCGCATGCTTGCGGCTTTCCAAATCTTCACCAATGCCGTGAACCGCCTGGTTTTCCAACACAGCCTGGCGCTCACGCAAAAGTCCCGTGCTGCCTCTCAGCTGGGCGATGTGGTGAATCACATGGGCTCCGACAGCGATGCCATCTCGGATGTGGGGATGATGGTGGGAGATCTTATGATCTCGGTCCTTAGCATCCTTGGAGCTGCGGTCTTGCTTTTCTATTACTTAGGGCTCACCGCCTTCCTCTCGCTCGCGCTGCTTCTCCTGCTGGTTCCGCTCACGCGCCAGGTGGCCAGGGCCTTCTCGCGCTTCGACGAAGAGCTCATGAAACAGAGAGACACTCGCGTTACCCTTATGTCCCAGGTGCTGAATGGCATCCGCGTGGTGAAATATTTTTCCTGGGAAAAAAGCGTATCGAAAGAAATCGGTGCCGTGCGCGCGCAGGAGCTGCAAGCACGCAAGCGCTTGGCGCGGGCCGAGGCACTGGCCACCCTGAGTTATGTGTCCATCTCCACCTTGGTGCTCTTTGCCTCGCTAGCGCTGCACGTGCATCGAGGCTTCTTGCTCACACCCGAGCTCGCCTTCACCTGCGTGGCTATTTTTGCTCTGCTTGAGGAACCACTTAGTCATTTGTCTGAAGTGGTCTCGCGCTTGGCCGCGGCCTTTGTGAGCGCTGAGCGTATTTGTGGTTTTTTAAAACGCGAAGTGCTGGAGATTTCGGCCACAGAGGAAACACAGAGCTCGGTATGTCCTGCAGTGCGCCTGGAAAATCTTTCGGTTCAGCACGCCGGATCTGCGGAAGTAAATCTGCGGTCCATCGATCTAGAAATCCAGGCCGGAGAGAGCGTGGCCATTGTGGGGCCGGTGGGTTCGGGCAAGAGCACCCTTTTGCACGCACTCTTGCGTGAGCTACCCTTTCAAGCGGGCGCCCTGTCGTATCTCGATACACGCGGGCAACCGATCCGTCCACGCATTGCCTATGTGCCCCAAGAGGCATTCATCACCAATGGCAGCTTGAAAGAGAACTTGCTATTTGGTGGCCAGGAAAATGCGACTCTCCTCGAAACCGCGCTTCACGTGAGCTGCCTGAGGAGTGATTTGCCACAGCTGCCTGCCGGCCTATTCACCGAAATTGGCGAGAGTGGCGTGAATCTCTCCGGCGGACAGAAACAGCGCGTGAGCCTTGCCCGGGCAGTGCTGCATGAGCCGAAGCTCGTGCTGCTCGACGACCCACTTTCCGCGGTGGACGCGCGCACAGAGGAACAACTGGTAGACCGGCTGCTCTTTGGCCACTGGCAAGGCATCACTCGCGTGGTGGCCACGCATCGCCTCGCTTTCTTGAGCCGCTTTGACAAGGTGGTGTTTCTCGTGGACGGGAAAATTTTGGCCCAAGGAAGCTTGGACGCGCTCACCACTCATTGCGTGGAATTCCGGCATTTTTTCGCCGATTCCGCCCGGGCTGAGCATGGCAGCGCACTCCTTGCCACAGAAGCCGCGCACGCCCCAACGGCCGCGTCCGTTCTTCAGCCCGAGGTGCGCCAGACCGAGGATGAAGACCGCGCCACCGGCGCCGTCAAACAGACGGTATACTTAGATTATTTACGTGCCCTAGGTGGCCTGACCAAACGCAGTCGCCTCTGGCTGTTGCCGCTCCTGCTTCTCAGCTCAATTGCCGCCGCGGCTCTGCCGCTATTGCAACGGGCTTGGCTGGCCATGACCGCAAACGCCCAGAGTGGAGGGCAAAATAGTCCCGCTTCCGGCCTGCAGTCCCTAGCCCAAGATAGCTCCACGGCGATCTATCTCTACGGCGCCCTAGGGTTGCTCACCTTGCTTGGCATCTTGGTCAATCGATTGTTCTGGCTGGAGCGCGGAATGGCCGCTGGCCGCAATATGCACGACCGCATGCTCCACTCGGTGCTAAAGGCTCCCTTACGTTTTTTTGACTCCACTCCGATTGGGCGCATCCTGCAACGATTCTCGCGCGATGTCGAAGCCGTGGACATCCAGCTGCAGTGGAGCTTTGAAACCACCGTGCGTGCCCTGGTCAATATCACCACCGCACTCTTCCTCATTCTCTCCGTGCTGCCGCTCATGCTGCTCGTGGTGGCTCCGGTGTTATGGCTCTACTATCGCATCCAGCGCGACTACCGCATCCCCGCGCGCGAAGCCAAGCGTCTCGATGCCATCAGCCGTTCGCCCCGTTTCGCGCATTTCAAGGAAACGCTCCAGGGCCTGGTGGTGATCCGCAGCTTCGGCAAAACAAATGTCTTCCGTGAACAGTTCTTCGATCGCCTCGAGCACAGCCAGAGAATGTTTTTCGGCCACTATATGCTCAATCGCTGGTTCTCGAGCCGCATCCCCCTGCTTGGCGGCCTGGTGGCCAGTGGCACGGCGATCGGCATCGTTTTCTATTCGCGTGCTGGGCTGCTGAGCGGAGGCGTTGCCGGGCTCGTGATGATCTATGCTCTCTCGCTCTGGGAATCGCTCAACTGGGCCGTGCGCATCTTTGCCGAAATGGAATCGCGCATGACCTCCGTGGAGCGCCTCAAGTACTACGCCGCCATTCCGCCGGAACGGGATGTAGGGAATCCTCCGGGCCTGGATCCTAATTGGCCCAGTAAGGGCGAGCTGGTTTTTGACCATGTGGTGGCTCGCTATGCGGAACACTTGCCGCCCGTACTGAAAGGAGTGTCCTTTCGCATTCCTGCAGGCGCGCGGGTGGGCATCATTGGACGCACCGGCTCCGGCAAGAGCACTTTATTGCAGGCCTTGTTTCGCTCAATGGAGCTCGAGAGCGGGGCGATCCGCCTTGATGGTGTGGATGTGGCCGGAGTGCCGCTCGAGCGATTGCGGCGCAGCCTGGCGATCATTCCCCAGGATCCCACCTTGTTTATGGGCAAGCTGCGCGACAACCTCGATCGCTACCAGGAATATAGCGACGCGGAGGTTTGGACCGCTCTGCGCCAAGCAAGGCTCGAGGCGCTTGTGCGCGCATTGCCGGGCCACTTGCTCGCGCCCGTCACCGAGAACGGAGCTAATTTCAGCCAGGGCCAACGCCAGCTGCTTTGCCTGGCCCGCGCCCTCCTCGTGGAGGCGAAAGTGGTGGTGATGGACGAGGCCACCGCCAGTGTGGACGTGCAAACAGATTCTTTGCTGCAAGAAGTGCTGCGCGAGGCGTGCAAGGGCGTGACCATGCTGATCATTGCCCATCGCCTGGGCACGGTGGCGGACTGCGATTTCATTTTGGAGATCAAGGAAGGAAAACTACACCGCAGCTTGGACCTTAAAAAGGAACGGCATCCGCTCGCGCCTATTTAATGACCCATACCGTGGCGCCAAAATAAGTACCGCCAGAGCCAATGCGCTCTTCGCAACGGGGGCCTACGCCTATTTGTAGGTGTCGCAAGCCATTCTGCTGAAGCACCGAGAGTTGCACAGTCAAGTGGCGACGGCACTCTTCCATGGTGGCCGCATTTACCG
>JAKFYM010000303.1 GCA_021730855.1 Bdellovibrionales bacterium | reverse complement strand
AACTTGCCCGTGGTGATGATCACCGCCTTTGGCACTGTGGATTCCGCCGTGGACGCGATCAAAAAAGGCGCCTTCGACTATGTGACGAAACCCTTTGAGCAGAGCGAGATCGTGACGGTGGTGCAAAAAGCCGTGAACACCTCGCGCATGAAACAGCTCTCGCTCGCGCGCCATGAAGAATCCGTGATGGCCGATGAGCTCAGTTACTCCGCCCTCCTGAACGGGAAATCTCCGGCCTTAAAAGAACTGCAGGAAACCGTGCGCAAGGTGGCGGCCTCGCCGAGCTCGGTGCTCGTCACCGGCGAAGCCGGCTGCGGAAAAGAATTCCTCGCCGAAGAATTGCACTATCTCTCGCAGCGCTCCTTCCAGCCCCTGATCAAGGTGAACTGCGTGGCCGTTTCCTCGATGGCGCTCGAAACCGAGCTTTTTGGCGGGCAGAAGCCGGGCCGCCTCGAGCTGGCCGATAAAGGCACCATCTTCCTCGACGAAATTTCCGAAGCGGGCCTTGAGGTGCAAACCAAGCTCCTCAGCTTGCTCGAAACGGGCAAGCTCGAGAATCCGATCACGGGCGAAGAGAAGAAGATCGACGTGCGCGTGATCGCCGCCAGCACCAAGGATCTCGCGAAGGAGGCCCGCGAAGGGCGTTTCCGCGAGGACTTGTTCTACAAATTGAATGTGATCCCTCTGCACCTTCCTCCCTTACGCGAGCGGCTCGAGGATTTGCCGGAGCTCGTGGACTTTTTCCTCAAACGCCTCAATCGCAAGCTGCAGCGGAATTTCCGCGTGGACGCCGCCTGCCTTGAGATGTTCGCTTCGGTCTCCTGGCCCGGAAATTTGCGCCAGCTCGAACATGTGCTGGAGCGCATGATGGTGTTGGCTGAGGGCGACGAACTGCGCGAGCAGGACATTCCCGCCGACCTGCGCTCCGAGATCGATCTTTCCTCCCACCTCGCCGGCGCGAGCTTTCGCGAGATCATCCGCCGCCAGACGCAGAACCTCGAGAAGGATTTGATCGAAAAAGCCTTGCACGAAATGGACGGGAACATCACGCGCACGGCCGAGCATTTGGGGATTTCCCGCAAGGGCTTGCAGCTGAAGATGAAAGAGTTGGGGATCAAACAAGGATTGTAGGGGATGGGGAATGGCGAAGCGTTCTGAGATCGAGAAAAAATTGGCGCAGATGTTTATTATGGGTGTGCCGGGCACGGAGCTCTCGCCGGCCAGCGCCGAATTCTTGCGAGACTATCAACCGGGCGGCATCGTTTATTTTTCGCAGAACTATGAAACGCCGGCCCTGGTGGCGGAGATGTCGGAAACCATCCAGGCCACGCGCGATCTAGAGCGCAACCTGCCGTTGTTCGTGTCCGTGGATCATGAGGGCGGAAAGGTGCAGCGCTTCCGCAAGCCCTTCACTCACTTCCCCGAGCCTGTGGAGATTGGCGAGATCGGCTCGCCCAAATTAGCTTTTCTCGTGGCCGAGGTGATGGCCAAGGAGCTGCGCACGGTGGGCGTGAACGTGGACTACCACCCTCTTTGCGACATTCACACCCGCCCCTCCAATCCCGTGATCGGACGCCGCGCCTTCGGCATGGACGATGAGCTCGTCTCGCGCATGGCGAGCGCGATGGTGCGCGGCTTTGTGGCCAATCGGGTGATTGCCTGCGCCAAACATTTTCCCGGCCATGGCGACACCACGGTGGACTCGCACTTCGAGCTGCCGCAGGTGGATGTGCCCTGGGAGAAGCTGCTGCAAAGAGAGCTCAAGCCCTTCGTGCGCGCGATCAAGAGCCGAGTGGACATGATCATGACCGCCCACATCCTCAACAGCTCCCTCGACGCCAACTACCCGGCAACGCTCTCCTATGGAACCCTCACCAATGGTTTACGCAAAGAATTACGCTACAACCGCCTGATACTCAGCGACGATATGCAGATGGACGCCGTGGCCAAACATTTTGGCGAAGAAGACATGATCGCCCTCGCCATCAATGCGGGCTGCGATATCTTGCTCTACCGCCATGAAGACAAGGGCCGCAAAGCGATGGACACGGCCTTCCGCTTCCTGGAAGAGGGGCGGATCACCGCCGAACAAGTGGAGGCTTCCTACGCCCGGATCAAAGAGGTGAAAGAGCGGATGCTCTTGCCCTATCATCCGCCGGTGATGGAGGATCTAAAAAATATTGGCTGCGAAGCGCACCAGGAAGTGTTCCGGATGGTGGTGGAGAAGAGGCGGCCGGGGAATGAGGAGATGGGCGACTAAGCAGCAAATCGCCCCGCCTCTAGCCAGCCGCATCGGTGATGCGGCTGCGGGTGCGGTTAGCGGATGCCGCTCGCGGTTTCGCGGCACGCTGTTGGCGGATAGCGGTTGCCGATGCAGCTGGCAGAGCGCTGACTTGGGGGCGGATTGAGTCTAGGCAGCGATGGATTCTTGCCTTCTGTTTTAAAACCTCTTTAGGCGCGGGGAAAGGCATTGCCCCTGGACGCGGGCGTGATTCGTAAATAAAAATCATCTCGGATATTGTGCTTCCGCGCTTGACGGGCCTCGCCTCCATCCGCTACCCCTAAAGAGAGGAGGGCTCCCATGCAAACCATTCCTGTTGTTGACCTACAAGATTTCTTTAGCGCGAAAAAGCCTGCCTTTGTGGAGAAGGCAGGGGGCGCCCTCAAGGATTTCGGCTTCTTCGCCCTCGAGGGCCATGGTGTGGATCACCGCCTGATCGAAAAAGCCTACTCCCTCTCCGCCACCTTCTTCGCGCTGCCAGAACACCAGAAGAAAAAATACGAGGACCTAAATGCCAAGGGCCAGCGCGGCTTCACGAGTTTTGGCCGCGAGCACGCGAAGGGGCATGACGCTCCCGACCTCAAAGAATTCTGGCATGTGGGCCGCGAGCCTTCTGCTTATTTGCCAAATCTCTGGCCCGAGGAAATTCCCGCCTTTAGAGAAGTGATGCTTGAGCTCTTTCGGCAGCTCGATCTCTGCGCCGCCCATTTGCTCGAAGCCTGCTCGATCTTTCTAGGAGAAAATCCGAACCTGCTTCCCGGCATGGCACGCGAGGGGAATACAATTCTGCGCATCATCAACTATCCGGAAATTTCGGCCGATCGCCATCCGGCTAGCCTGCGCGCCGCTGCTCATGAGGACATCAATTTCATCACCCTGCTTTGCGAGGCCACGGCAGGGGGCCTCGAGCTCCTCACCCGCGAAGGCAGTTGGCTGCCGATCCACGCGCTCAAAGGGCAAATCATCGTGGACACGGGAGACATGCTGCAGAACCTCAGCAATGGGCTCTTGAAGAGCACCACCCACCGCGTGGTGAATCCCGGCAACAGCCGGGAACAAAGATTCTCGATGCCCTTTTTTGTGCACCCGCGCTCGGAAGTGGACCTCACGCCCCTGCCGCGCACGCTCGAACGCACTGGCGGCAAGGCGCTCTATCCCAGCCTCTCGGCGGGAGAGTACCTTGAGCAGCGTTTGCGGGAAATTGGTTTGGGGAAGAAATAATAGGAGTGCGTCAGGATGGGTGTCTCTCCTGGAAAGAGGCACTTTGTTGCTAACGCGGCTCGCAAAACGTATTTGCGGCGAGCTACCAAGAGTTATGGTAGCTGATTGGCGAACCCCAAAAACCCTTTTTCGAAGGAGATCCTATGAATAATTCCAAAGTACTCTTCGCTCTTGCCGCCCTCGTCGCTTTCAGTTCGAATGCTTACGCTAGTGAATCCACTACGTGCAGTGATTCTTCCGGTTTGGTTTCGGTAGTAGACGGAAAGGTGACGATCATCGGCGGAATTGGCGAAGTAGGGCCTGTGACCAGCGAGAAAGTGCTCGCGGAAATTTCGCAAAAAACCATATGCGAAGGGGCCGATCTTGTTATCACCAGCGTTACGGTTCGTGATGTGACGTACAATCTAGAAGAAAACGTTTCGGAGAATGCGGTGGTTCTTTGCACTCAGGTCCAAAGTCGACCTTCGAAAATTTGTAATAACTAAACGAAGTTTTTTGGAAAAAGGCGATTGATTCAACCAATCGTCTTTTTTCGTTTAGTGGAGGCTTCCTTATGAGATCGGTAGTGCTGATTGCTTTCTTCTTTTCCTTCCACACTTATGCGGCAGAGCCTCGGAGTTTTGATCTCCTTCTGACGGGAAAAACTGCGGCGGGTCCCCATCCAAATGAAGAGGCGGCGATTCGGAAACTGGTGGCCGGTGCTGTGGAGAATCTTAAAGTAAAAAAATACCTCCTACGCCCCAAACTACCCTATGGCGGATTTCGTGTCTGCCTGGAGCCAGTGGAAGAGGGCGGGTACGACTATATCGCCGGTGAGCTGAGTGTCATTGGGATACGCGAATCGGTTTGGGATATTCAGCTCGTTAGGCGTTGCAGGGATTGAGGGGCCATGAACCTACCCCAAAAATGGCGTCTGGGCTTGGGAGAGACTCAAGATTTGCTGAAAGCTCTTGTACGGCAATGCGGCGCAATGTAGATTGCGACGCAACCGCCAATAGGAGTTCTAATGAAAATCTTCGCCCTCACATTTGCCTATTTATTTTCTTTTTCCGCCGCGCATGCGCTTGAGGGACGCACCGTGGAGGTGACAGATCCTAGCTTTTTCAGCATAGCGAGCGGAAGTGAGTTTACTCTGCTCAGCGATATGATCATTCCTCCCTATGCGGAGGGAGGGATCCTAGAAAACAGTCCAGAGTTTAAAAATCGGGGCCAGGGCTCCTGCCGTATCTTCGTGCATCCTGTGAATCATGGCCGAATTCTTCCCAAGGGAATGGTGCTTGTGGTTACGGGAGTTAAACAAGTCCACGAGCCGCATTGGGAGATCTCTATCGCAGGCGGGTCCGTCAAATCAGTTTACTGCTCGTTTTTTTCTGAAGCGCAGGTAGCCGAATTTCGTCTTCGCTACGGCCACCTAATAGACTTGCGTATAAATAATATTTATGAAGTAGTGTCTATGCGTGAGCTTGGGTGTCGCGAATAATTTTACGTGCCCAACGTCAAATCGTCAAAATCTCCCGATGCAGCCCAAAGACCGAGCGCATGGCATCGCTTACCTCGCCCAAGGTGGCGTTCGCTTTCACGGCGCTCACGATCAGGGGCATGAGATTTTCTTTGCCGGCAGCGCCTTTCTTCAAGGCCTCGAGCGCGGCTTGAACTGCCTTTTTGTCGCGGTGGGCGCGGAATTTTTTCAATTTCTTGATCTGTCGCTCCTGCACGGCGGGGGAGATTTTCAATAAATCTAGTTTTGCGTCCTCGTCCACCTGAAAGCAGTTCACTCCCACCTGGAGCTGCTCGCCCTGGTCGGTTTGGATCTGGGTGCGGTAGGCCGCCTCCTGGATCTCTTTCTGCACATAGCCGGCCTCGATGCAGGCGAGCATGCCGCCGCGGTCGCCGATCTCGCGCAAATACCAGCGGGCTTTTTCCTCGAGCTGCCGGCCAAGCTCTTCCACCAAATAGGAGCCGCCCAGAGGGTCGGCCACGTCGGCGGCGCCGGATTCGAAGGCGATGATCTGCTGGGTGCGGAGGGCGAGGCGGGCGCTCTCTTCGGTGGGGAGCGAGAGGGCTTCGTCAAAACCATTGGTGTGCAGGCTCTGCGCTCCTCCGAGCACGGCGGCCAACGCCTGGATCGCCACGCGCACCACATTGTTGCGTGGTTGCTGGGCCGTGAGCATCGAGCCGGCCGTCTGGGTGTGGAAGCGGAGCTTGAGGGAGTTCGGGTCCTGGGCTTGGTATTTTTCCTTCAGGGTTTCGGCCCAGATTTTTCGCGCCACGCGGAATTTGGCCACTTCTTCGAAGAGGTGGTTGTGGGCGTTGAAAAAGAAGCTGAGCCGGGGCGCGAAGCTGTCGATCGTGAGCCCGGCCGAGAGGGCGGCGTCCACATAGGTGAAACCATTAGCTAAGGTGAAGGCGATTTCCTGGGCTGCGGTGGAGCCGGCTTCGCGGATATGGTAGCCCGAGATGGAGATCGGATTCCATTTCGGTACTTGGTCGCGGCAGTAGGCGAAGATATCGGTGATGATCCGGAGCGAGGCCTTGGGTGGATAAATATAGGTCCCGCGGGCGATGTATTCTTTCAACAAATCATTCTGGATGGTGCCGGAAATCTTGCGCAGGTCGGCGCCCTGCTCCTCGGCCACGGCCACATAGAGCGCAAGGAGTACCGAGGCGGTGGCGTTGATCGTCATCGAGGTGGTCACCTTGGCGAGATCGATATCGCGGAAGAGGGTGCGCATGTCGTCGATGGAATCGATCGCCACGCCCACGCGGCCCACCTCGCCTAGGGCCATGGCGCTGTCGGAATCATAGCCCATCTGGGTGGGCAGATCGAAAGCCACGCTGAGGCCGGTGGTGCCTTGTGCGAGCAGGTAGCGGTAGCGCTGATTGCTTTCTTCGGCCGTGCCAAAGCCGGCGTACTGGCGCATCGTCCAGAGCTTGCCGCGGTACATATCGGGATGCACGCCGCGGGTGTAGGGGAATTCTCCGGGCTTAAGGCTGCCGGCGGGAGTGTAGGAGGTGTTTAGCTCGAGGCCCGAAGGAGTGCGCTGGTTGGATTTTGAGCTGTCTTTCATTCGGCGGCCGTAAACGAAACAAGGGTGGCGCCCGATTCCAGGCGGTCTCCGGCCTGCACATGCACCTTGGCCACTTTGGCGCGGCCGGGGGCGAGCAGGAGGTTTTCCATCTTCATGGCTTCCACGATCACGAGGCCCTGGCCCGCCTCCACGAGCTCGCCCTCCTTCACCTTCACGCTGAGTACCTTGCCGGGCATGGTGAGTTTGAGTGGCTTGATCGAGCCTCCGGCGGCGGCGCTGCCCTCGGTCAGATCCAGGGCGTCGAGCTCCATCGATCCACCCGGCCAGGAGAGCACGCGCTTCCCGCGGCTGGCGTAGACCCAGAAGAGCTGGCGCTGGGTGGGGCTCTTGCTCCAGTGGATGCGTTTGGTCTGGTGGTCAAGCACCGTGGGCTCGAGGGCCACCGCGATTTTTTCTTTTCCCACTTCGAGCGTGCCATCGGCGAGGCGGCGCACGGGAAAGCTTTGTCCACTCTGCAGAGTATAGGATTTATCCATTCATCCTCCAGGGAGCCGCTTGGCTCGGGCCGCGGGTGCGCGTTTCGGAGGCGGCAAGGAGCGCGAGCAGGGCGGCGAATTCCTGCTCGGAGGCAATTCCCGGCGGCAAGGCCTTGGGATCGGCTAGGCTTGCTTCCTGTTCCTTGATGAAGCCGGTGGTGTAGTTGCCCTGGCGAAAGACTGTATTCGCCAGGGTGTTGCGCAAGAAGGCGAGGTTCGTCAAGCAGCCCGCCACTCCCGTTTCGGCCAAGGCGCGCGCCATACGGTTCAGGCATTCCTCGCGCGTCCTGCCCCAGGCGCAGATCTTGGCGATCATCGGATCGTATTCGAGCGGGATCACCTGGCCGGGATGCATGGCCGCATCCACGCGCACGAAGGGCCCGCCCGGAAGCACGAGCTCTTTCACCGGGCCGGGCGCCGGCAGGAAGGTGAAGGGATTTTCGGCATAGAGGCGGGATTCGATGGCGGCGCCATTCACGCGCAGATCGGCCTGGCGGAAGGAGAGTTTTTCTCCGGCGGCGATGAGGATTTGTTCCTTCACGATATCAATGCCCGTGATCAGCTCAGTCACGGGATGCTCCACCTGGATGCGGGTGTTCATCTCGAGGAAATAAAAATTCCGCTCGCCGTCCATCACGAATTCCATGGTGCCGGCGTTGCGGTAGCCAATGCGCTCGGCGCCCTGCACGGCCACCTGGAAAAGTTTTTCGCGAATGTCGTCGTGCCCGAGCAGGAAGGGCGAGGGCGCTTCCTCGATCACCTTCTGGTGCCGCCTTTGCACGGAGCATTCGCGCTCGAACAAATGCGCCACATTTCCGTGATGGTCGGCGAGGATCTGCACCTCGATATGGTGCGGGTTCTTGGCATAACGCTCGAGAAAGACCGAGCCATCATTAAAATAATTCAAAGCTTCGCGCTGCACCGTTTCGAAAAAAGACTCTAGCTCCGCGGCCGAATGTGCCACGCGCATGCCTTTGCCCCCGCCTCCGGCCGCCGCCTTGAGGATCACGGGAAAGCCAATTTCTTTGGCGAGCTTCTTGGCTTCGTCGAGGGAGCTGAGGGCGCCCTCGCTGCCGGGCACGATCGGCACGCCGGCGGCCTTCATCGCGGCGCGGGCGCGGAGCTTATCGCCCATCAGGTCGATGGCTTCGGGGGTGGGGCCGATGAAGGTGATCTTCGCGGCGGCGCATTGGCGGGCGAAATCGGCATTCTCGGCGAGGAAACCAAAGCCCGGGTGCAGGGCATCGGCTCCCGTAAGGGCGGCGGCGTGGAGGATTTTTTCCGCCACTAAATAAGATTTCTTGGCCTCGCTCTCACCGAGGTGCACGCTCTCATCGGCCAGGAGCACATGGGGCGAATCCCGGTCGGCATCCGAATAGACGGCCACCGTGGCTAGCCCAAGCTCCTTGGCGGCGCGGATCACGCGCAAACACGGGAA
>JAKFYM010000244.1 GCA_021730855.1 Bdellovibrionales bacterium | reverse complement strand
AATCGCAGACCGCAGGCAGCGGAGATTTGCGCGTAAGCGTGGCCAGGCCGGAATCCGAGACTTCCACCAGGCCAAAGTGCACGGCTAGATTTGCCTTACAGGCTCCACAAATCGGGGCCTTGCTCGAGCTTTCGACGAGGTCGACTCGGTTGATCTTTCCGCAACTAGGGCAGGGGGCAAATGTTTGCGCCATATTATAGTTTCTTTAAAAGATTTGCAGTTTCCCAGCAAGCCGCGGCCGCTTCGATTCCCTTATTTGCGGCATCCTTGCGGCTGCGCAAAACGGCCTGTTCTTCCGTGAGGGTGGTGAGCACGCCAAAGCTGACCGGCTTTTCGCTCTCGAGGCCCGCCTGCAAAATGCCCATGGTGGCGGCGAGGCTGATGAATTCAAAATGCATGGTGTCGCCCTTCACCACGCAACCGAGGCAAATCACGCCCTGGTATTTTTTCTTTTTGGCGAGCGCCTTGGCGATCAGCGGCAGCTCAAAAGCACCGGCGGCGTAGAAAACATCCTTGGCCGAAGTGGTGGATTTTTTCTCTCCCAGGAATTTCAGCGCCCCTTGCAGGAGGCCCGCGGTCACATTTTCATTAAAGCGGCTTACCACGATGGCGAAACGCATGGCTTAGTCTGTCTCCACGTTTAGCCAGTGGCCGAGCTTGTCGCGCTTGGAGCGTAAATAAGAAATATTGTTAGGGTTGGCAGGCATCTCAATCGGCACTTTTTCCACGATCTCTAGGCCAAATCCTTCGAGGCTCACCACCTTGCGCGGATTGTTGGTGAGGAGGCGCATCTGTTTCACACCCAAGTGACGTAGGATCTGGGCGCCCATGCCGTACTGGCGCAGATCGGCCTGGAATCCCAAATGCCGATTGGCTTCGACCGTGTCGAGCCCTTGGTCCTGTAGGGCATAAGCTTTGATCTTATTGGCGAGGCCGATGCCGCGCCCCTCATGCCGGCGCATATAGACAAGCACCCCATTTCCGCTTTCGCTGATCTGGCGGAGGGCTGCCTGGAGCTGGGCTCCGCAGTCGCAGCGGAGTGAGCCCAAGGCATCGCCGGTGAGGCATTCCGAATGCACGCGCACGAGAGCCGGGTTTTCGAGCGCGCCATCTTTGCTGCTCACTAGGGCTAGGTGCTCGGTGCCATCAATCATGGAACGGAAGGCATGGAGACGGAATTCGCTTTTGTCGGCATAGAGTGAAGGCAGGCGGCTGACGGCCGCTTCTTCGATTAGGCTCTCGCGCGACATTCGGTGTTCGATCAACTCCTTGATCGTGAGGATGGGCAATTCATGCTGGGCCGCAAATTTTTCCAAGTCTCCCATGCGGGCCATGGTGCCGTCTTCGTTCATGATCTCGCAAATCACCGCGGCGGAGCGCAGGCCGGCTAGGCGGCAAAGATCTACGGATCCTTCGGTGTGCCCGGCTCGTACTAGCACGCCTCCGTCCACGGCCCGGAGGGGAAAAATATGGCCGGGGGAGACGATATCGCCCGCGCCGCGCAAGGGATCCGAGGCCACGCGCACCGTATGCGCGCGATCCGCGGCGGAGATCCCGGTGGAGATCCCATCGCGGGCTTCGATCGAAACAGTGAAGGCGGTTTGGCGGGGAGAGCGGTTCACGGAAGCCATCATCGGAAGCTGCAGCTCTTCCACGCGCTTCGCTTCGAGCGCGAGGCAAATGAGCCCACGGCCGTGGCGGGCGATGAAATTGATATTCTCGGCGGTGGCGAATTCCGCGGCGAGCACGAGGTCGCCCTCGTTTTCGCGGTCCTCATCATCGACGAGGATCACCATTTTGCCGTTTCTTAGTTGTTCGAGGGCGCGTTGGATTGTGGGCATAGTCTTTCGATGTATTTGGCCAAGATGTCGACTTCCACGTTCACGGAATCGCCACTCTTGAGGTCTTGAAAATTGGTGTGCTTCCAGGTGTGGGGCACGATGAGGAAGGAGAGCATAAACTCGTTTAGTTTTGTCTCGGTCATCGCATTGATCGTGAGGCTCACGCCCTCAATGGTGATCGATCCTTTTTCCACGCAGTAGCGGCCATACTTGGGATCGAGGGCGATTGTCATGCGGTGGTGATCGGCTCCGGGATCGAAGTGGAGCACGAGTCCCTTGGCGTCTACGTGGCCCTGCACCCAGTGGCCGCCCATCCGGCTGGTGGGCGTCATGGCGCGCTCGAGGTTCACGCGCGAATGGAGCTCGAGCTTAGCCAGGGTGGAGCGGGTTAGGGTCTCCTCGCTCACAAAAAACCAGGCCTCGCCTTTTGGGGAGCATTCTGCCACCGTGAGGCAGACTCCGTTCACGGCCACGCTTTCCCCCAGCTGAAGATCGCTCCACTTGCTTTGGATCTGGAGCCGCCTCTGGCCGCGCCTGTCCTCCACACTAAGAACTTTCCCCACCTGTTCGATTAAGCCCGTGAACATCCCTTACTCCTCTTCGTCGCTGCGAAATGTGATCGTGACGTTGTCTTCTTCGTTTTCTTTCTCGCCCTGCATTATTACCACAGATTCGTCCCAAAGGCCGCTCTCTAGCCATGCTTTTCGCAAAGTGGGGCCGGCCTCCACTAGCACTTCGAGCACTCCATTTTGGGCAAGAAAATCAAGACCTTCCTCAAAGCTCGGGGCAAAGTGGGGGCGAAAGCCATTGGCCTTAGCGCGCGCAATCCACTCGGCCGGAATGCGTTGGCGGCGATCGGAAAGGAGAAGGAAGCGCTCCTTGCCGGGATGATCGGGCACCCAGCGCACCGTGAATTCAGGATTGTCGGCCAGCACCGTTCCGCTCCCCGTCCAGAGGGCATCGGCGCGCTTGCGCAGCTCGTGGGCGAAAATGAGGGAGGGTTTGGAGGTAAATGTTTTTTGCCCCGCGGGGGGAATCATCGAGCCGTCTTTGCGGAGGGCGGCTTTTAGGGTGACATAGGGATGGCCATCCACGCTGAACTTAGTGAAGGCGCGGACCAAGAAGCGACACTCGGCCTCGAGCACGCCCTCGATCACTTCCAGCCCAGCTTTGCGGAGGCGCTCCACCCCTCCACCCGCCACTCGTGGATTGGGATCACGGGTGCCGATCACCACGCGGCGAATATGGCGGTGCTTGAGGATGGCTTCGGTGCAAGCGGGGGTGCGGCCCTGGTGGTTGCAGGGCTCTAAAGTGACCACTAGGGTTTCAATGGCGCTGAGCTTTCCCAGCTTCTCGGCGAGCTCCAGCACCTTAGCTTCGGCATGCGGGCCACCGGCTTTCTGGTGTGCGGCTCCGAGCACAACATTGCCTTTGCGATCTAGGGCGATGGCTCCGACCGGGGGATTGGGCGCCGTGGCCCCCACAAATTTCTCGGCAGCATTCAGGGCCATGCGCATGGCAGATTCATAGTTCACGACCTAAGCTATGGCATTTCCTAGGGGAGATTTCAAATCCCTTGGAAATCATGCATTTTTTCTTTGTGCTCGTGCGCCAACTCGAAGATGATAGGGCCACGCACAGGACGTGCGTCCGAACAGCTTTCTGCGGCCCGGAAGTGGGGTCTTCGCTGGCCGAATCGGCCGCTCTGTCTCATTCTGGGGACATGGAAACTCCCTTCTTTGCAGCAGGAACACCAAACGAGGCAACGGGCTCCAGGCGAGGGAGCTCTTCCAGCCCCGGCCTAAAGACACCAGACTCTATGACTGTTTTCGAGTTCGATGTTTTCCGTGCCTACCTCATCTATGTGCGAGACCACTATCCCGGCATGCGGCGGCCAATCACCCTAGAGCGCTGGGCTAAGAAATTAAATTATCGCTCCCCCCGCAGCATCGCGATGGTCTTGAAGGGGCAACGCCTGCCTTCAGAAGAACTGGTTTTGGCCTTTTCTACCGATTTAAAGCATTCAGAAAACGAGCGCCGCTATTTTGAGCTCCTCGTGCGGAAAGAGAAATACCGCGGGAATGTGCCGGCTTCGATCCTATCGGAATTACAAAAGCTCAATCCTCGCTTGATCCGCCGCAAACCCCTGGAGGCGGAGGTGTTCACCTATGTCTCGGGGTGGCACAATTACGTGATCCTCCAACTTTTTTCTACGGCCGGCTTTCGGGCCTGTAGCCCTGGGCAATGCGAGGACTGGCTCTTCCATCGCCTCGGGGGCAGGCTTAGCAAGGAAGAGATTACCGCCTCGCTTTCTCTGCTTGAGCGCTTGAAATTCATCGAGCGCGACACCGCTGCTGGCCACTACCGTTTGTCGACCAATGACCCTTTGATTTCCACCGAGGAAATTCCCTCGGCGGCCGGACGCAAGCACCACATCGAGCAGATGGAGCAAGCCAAAGAGGCGGTTCAGCGTGATTCGATGATGGAGCGCGAATTCACCTGCTTGACCTTACGCACGCGTCGCTCGCAGTTGCCCGAGATCAAAAAAGCGATCCGGGAATTTCGTGATAAATTTGATCGTGATTATTTTGACGAACAGAGTGAGGACGTTTGTCAGCTCAATATCCAATTCTTTTTTCATACATCGGAGGACAAAAAATGAAACTGCTACTCATCTCGGTATTGTGTTGTTTTGCTTTTGGTTGTGCTTCTACGGGCGGTGGTCACGTGGTCGGCAACTCGATGAACCCCAATGGATATTCGGCGCCCAGCCAACCGAAAGCGGATTGCCAGTGCGCTCCGGGCGCGAGCTGCCCCTGCAAAAAGTGGAAGTAAAAAACGCCATCCCGTGGCGAACTTATACCTTCCTTGAAGAACCCGGGGCCCGTCAGGGCCCCTTCCCCCCCACTAAAAAAAACTAGAAGGCGGCGTCGAAGACGACGGAGCTGCCTTTGGCCTCAAACCCTTTTTGGTATTCAGTCACCTTTTTCTCGAAGAAATTGGTGAGCGGCTGCACGTCCTGGAGCACCATGAAGCTGAAAGGATTTTTGGCGTGATAGCGTTTCTTGAAGCCTAGTTGCACGAGCCGCTGGTCGGCCACGTACTGCAGGTATTCGTACATCAGCGCTGGCGAGAGGCCGGTCACGCCCTGAGAAAGCGCATCGGAACAAAACGCCATTTCCACTTCGAGGGCTTCCTCGATCATCGACTGGATTTTTTTCTCGAGGGCGGCGTCGAAGAGATGCGGGTATTCCTCACGGATCGCGGCAATGGCCTGCATGGCCCCTTCGATATGCATGGTTTCGTCGCGAAATACCCAGTTGGTGGCGCTGGCCAGGCCCGGTAACAGGCCTTTGTTGCGCAGGTAATAGACGTAGGCGAAAGAGCCGAAGAAAAAGAGGCCTTCCACGCAGGCGGCGAAACATACAAGGTTTTCGATGAACTGGCGGCGTTTGTCGTCGGTGTCGAGCTTGTCGAGGTTCTCGATCGAGTCCATGTACTTGAAGCAGAAGTCGGCCTTTTGTTTCACCGAAGGGGTGGTCATATAGGCGTCGAAGGCTTCGCGGCGCTCGTCCATGTCGGGAATGTAGTTGTCCACGAGCAGGAGGTAGGTCTCGACGTGCAGCATCTCATCAAAAAGCTGTTTGCCGAGGAACATGCGGTACTCTGGGGAGTTCACGTGTTTGTAGAAGTTGAGCACAAGGTTGTGGGCCACGATATTGTCGGCCGTGGCGAAAAAAGCCACGAGCCGCTTGATCAGGTGGGCCTCTTGGGGCGTCACTTTATCGCGAAGGTGCTCGAAGTCGATGGAGAAATCGAGCTCATCGGTGGTCCAAATATTTTTTAGCGAGTCCTTATAGAGCTGGAAGAACTGCGGGTAGCGCATCGGGCGCAAGGTTAGGTTCAGGTCTGGGTTCAAAATCATGAGAGTCTCCTAAAAGTTTACTGGCAGGCTTCGCAGGAGCCTGGGTCTTCGAGCGAGCAGACAACGGCTTCTTCGGCGCTGCTCACGGTGGTTTTCTGGATCGCGGTTTTGGCGCGGGATCTTAGGTAGTAGGTGGTTTTGATTCCCTGCTTCCAAGCGTACATATACATGGACGAGAGCTTGCCGATATTGGGGCTCTCCATAAAAAGGTTGAGGCTCTGCGACTGGCAAATGAAGGCCGAGCGTTCGGCAGCCATCTCGATGAGGTCCTTCTGCGGAGTTTCCCAAACAGTGCGGTAGAGCTCCTTGAGATCGGAAGGAATTTCTTCGATCGCCTGGATGCTGCCATCGGCATTGATGATTTTGGCGCGGATCGAATCCGTCCAGAGGCCGCGGGCCTTGAGGTCGCGGATTAGGTATTTGTTCACCTGGAGGAATTCGCCGCTGAGGGTCTCGCGCTTGAAGAAGTTCGAGATCTGGGGCTCGATGCTCTCGTAGGAACCGATGATCGAGGCGATCGTGGCCGTAGGCGCGATGGCGATCAAGAGCGAGTTGCGCAGGCCGTGGATTTGGATCTCTCGCGCCAGAGCGTCCCAATCGAAATGCAATTTGGGCATCTTCGGCTGGAGGTCTTTGGCGAGATGCACTTGCAGCTTGCCTTCGGTATAGCGTGAATCCTCGAAGTTCGGGAAAGCGCCGTGCTCCTTGGCGAGCTCCATGCTGGTGGAGAGGGCTTGGTAGTAGATGGTTTCCTGCACCAGGGACGAGAACTCCTTGGCCTTGTCGGAGGTGAAGGGCAGCTTCATCTTGAAGAAAGCATCTTGCAAGCCCATCACGCCCAGGCCCACGGGGCGCCAGCGGTGGTTGGAGTGTTTAGCTTCCTTGGTGGGGTAGAAGTTGATGTCCACCACGCGGTCGAGGAATTTGGTGGCGATGCTCACCACTTTTCGGAGCAGCACGAAGTCGAAGCTGCCATCGGCCTTCACGTAGGCACTGAGGTTGACGGAGCCCAGGTTGCAGACGGCAGTTTCTTGGGCGCTCGTGACCTCGAGGATCTCGGTGCAGAGGTTGGAGGAGTGAATCACGTTCTCCGACTTGAGCGTTTGTGCCGAGCGGAGGTTGGCTTTGTCTTTGAAACAAATCCAGCCATTGCCGGTCTCGGCGAGGGTTTGCATCATGCGGGCGTAGAAGGTGCGGGCTGGCACTTTTTTCATGGCTTTGCCAGCGGCCTCGGCCTGCTCGTAGCGGCGCTCGAATTCTTCGCCATAGCAGTTGAGGAGCTCGGGGCATTCGGCCGGAGAAAAGAGGCTCCAGTCGCCATCCTGCTCGAGGCGCTTCATGAATAGATCGGGAATCCAGAGCGCGAGGTTGAGGTTGTGAGTGCGGCGCTCTTCAGACCCGGTATTGTTGCGCAACTCCATGAAGGATTCGCAGTCGGCATGCCGGGGCTCCATATAGACGGCGGCCGCCCCTTTACGTTTTCCGCCCTGGTTCACGGCGTGCACGGAGGAATCAAAGACTTTCAGGAAGGGCACGATGCCGTTCGAGAGGCCGTTGGTGCCCTTGATGAGGGAGCCGGAGGCGCGCACGGGCGTCCAATCGATGCCGAGGCCGCCGGAAAATTTCGAGAGGCGAGCGCAGTCGGTGATCGATTTGTAAATTCCCTCGAGCGAATCTTCGGCGATCGTGAGCAGGTAGCAGGAGCTCATCTGCGGGTGCAGGGTGCCGGAATTGAAGAGGGTGGGGGTGGAAGGCATATAGAGGAACTGGCTAATGATGCCGTAGAACTCGATGGCTTCGTCCACGTTGTGAGCTAGGCCCAAGGCCACACGCATGAAGAGCCATTGCGGACGCTCGATCAGCTTGCGGGTTTGGGGGTGGCGCAGGAGGTAGCGGTCGGCCACGGTCTTGAGGCCGAAGTATTCGAAGAGATCGTCGCGCTCATTACGGATGGCGAAATCGATGGCCTGGGAATTGGTGCGCACGAGATTGGCGAGCTGCTCAGAGAGCAGGCCGTGGGTGAAGGCGGTTTCCACATAGTCGGAGAACACCTGGTCGCGGCCGACTTCCTTCATGATGCTTTCGGCAAGCATGCGGGCGGCTACTTTGGAATAGTTGGGCTCATCGGCCATCAGCATCACGGCATTGCTGATCGAGAGCTGGTCGAGCTCCTGGGTGGTGCTATTGTTGTGGAGGCCGGCGATGGTGCGCTTGGCGATCTCGATCGGTTCTACATTGTCCAATCCCCGGCAGGCGCGGTTGACCGCGTCCAGGATCTTTTCCATCCGGACAATCTCTCTAGTCCCGTCTCGTTTAACGACTTCCATCATGGCTCATTCCCCTCCAAATTTAAGAAAAAAAATCCCTGGGGAGACAGTCCAATTTGTCTCCCGCCCCCGTACAAAATATTTCTGCATTACGCTCTTCTCTAGCGTTTAGAGAATAAAACTCAATGCCCGCTTAGTGCCGACAGGCCAGGGTTTCATCTCTCCATCCAAAGAGGGAACGTCACAACACCATGATCCAGCTTGGCCATCATCTGGCGTACAGATGCGGTGGTTCTACCGCTATCGTGTCGTCGAATTTTGTTTACGCTTCCGTGTGTAAATCGCATCCATGCGCCTTCGACTCTTGCTGCCCCTGCGGGTGGTGCTGGCTTTTCCCCTTGCCCCGACCGCTGGTAGTGCTGCCTTATAGAAACGCTATCGGTTGTGGTGGGGACTGTCAATTGAGTGGAGAAAAAATCCTCATGGCGGTCTGCACGAAGAGTTTTTTCAGTGGGAGAGAGGGGAGGTTATCCACAATTTATACCTTCC
>JAKFYM010000188.1 GCA_021730855.1 Bdellovibrionales bacterium | reverse complement strand
AGACGAGCCCACCGCCGGCGTGGACGTGGAGCTGCGCCAGGGCCTCTGGGCCTTTGTGCGCGAGATGAACCAAACCATGGGCACCACCGTGCTCCTCACCACGCACTATCTCGAGGAAGCCGAGCAGATGTGCGAGCGCGTGGCGATCATGAACCACGGCCACATCATCGCTATGGACCGTACCAAGGCCCTGCTCGAACAGCTGGAGAGCCGGAATCTATTTGTGCATTTCAGTGAGGCGCTTTTCGAAATTCCCCAGGCCCTGCAGAAATTTTCGAGCCAGCTGGAAGACAAGGGGCTCACCCTCTCGATCCCTATCTCCAAAATCCAGTCCACCGCCGATGTGCTGAAGGTGGTCACGAGCCTGAACCTTCCGATTCGCGAGATCGAGACCCGCGCCCCCAATCTCCAAGAAGCATTCCTCAAGCTCACGAAAGGCGGCGCCCATGCCTAAGACCATGGAATTCAATCCGATCCTTCCTTTTTATACCCTGCTAAAGCGCGAGATCCTGCGCTTCCTCTCCGTGGCCGCGCAGACGATGGTCACCCCTGTGATCACGGCCTCGCTCTATTTGCTGATCTTCGGCGTGAGCCTCGGCAGCCGCATCGATCTTTTCCCCGACATCACCTATATCCAGTTCGTGGTGCCCGGCTTGATCCTGATGGGCGCCGTGAACAACGCCTTCGCCAATACCTCCTCCTCAATTTTCTTCTCCCGTTATATTGGAAATATCGTGGACCTCCTGGTGACTCCGCTCACCTCGGCCCAGTTCATTTTCGCCTACACCCTGGCGGCCATGGTGCGTGGCCTCACCGTGGGCCTCTGTGTGTGGCTGGTCTCGATTTTTTTCACCAGCATGCCCTGGGTGAATCCGGGAGCGGCGATCGCGATGATCCTGCTTTCGAGCTTCCTCTTCGCCGAGTTTGGCATCATCGCCGGGATTTATTCCAATACCTTTGACAATATTGCGATGTTCACAAACTTCCTGATCATGCCGCTGATCTATACGGGCGGGCTATTTTTCCCCGTCTCGCAGCTGCCGCCCGTTTGGCAGATTGTCTCGCATTTCAATCCGCTGACGTATTTCATTGATGGCTTTCGCCAGGCAATCTTAGGCCAGGGAGACTATGCGCTCTGGCTCGATTTCTCGGTGGCTTCTGCTTTCTCATTGGTCTTTTTTGCCTGGGCCTGGTGGATCACCAAGACGGGCTATAAGCTTCGGACGTAGGCCGCGCGCGCCTCTATAAACAATTTTAGGCGGCTTTTTTGTCGCTCTTGCGCTCGACCCAAAGTCCTAGGAATTTTTGTAGCCGATCCCGCTTGTGTTCGAGCGTGTTCGCTTCTGCGGGCGCAGGCGGCTTAGCTTTTTGTTCTTCTGCCCTCACCGGTGCCACCGGCCCTGCGGCAACTTTTGGCTGGGGCGCGGGCTCTTTGCGTGCGGCCTTTTTGATCTGGAGCTTGGCGATATTGCTCACCAAGATCTCGGAGCCTAGGGTGAGTATCGCTTTGTATTCGCCCTCGTATTTGGCCTCCACGGCGCTAAAGGCGAGGGCCGGGCCAGTGGCTCCCGTGATGCGTTTGCCATTCAGCATCCATTGCAGGTTGAGCCCATGAGGGTTCTCCGGATTGATCACTTTTAGCCGAAACGGTTTGCCCTCGACCACCATGCTCGAGCCGGGCGCGATCACCAGGGAGGAAATCGATTGCGAGAGGAAGCTCACCATCGCGGACCGGCTGGTCACGCGGCCGGCAACATTGAAGACCTCGCAGCTATAGTTGCCCGTATGCGAGTGACGCGCTTTGGGAATGGATAAGCGATCGGTGTTTGCTCCGCTGATTTTTTTGCCGTTAAAGTACCATTGGTAGGAGGGCATGGGGCGCCCAGTGGCCACCACGCGGAGGCTGAGGCGTGTGCCTAACTTTAGTTGTTTAGAAGAGAGATCGCGCACGATTTTGGGCGCTTGAAAGATCTCTTCCTTTTTTTCTTCTTTTTCTGAAGCCACGCCGGCTTATCGGCAGGCGGCGCCTGGAAGTTTAGATTCGTCCACGATGGCAGGTAGGCAAGGCACTGAGGGCATCGAGAATCGCCTGAGGCAGAAAAATCCGCTAATGCATGCTCCATGCGCTAGCGGATTTGCGTTTTTATTCCTCGCGGAGGGCATGCTCCGGCACAAAGGTAGGGGAGCATTCACCAGACACATCGCTGTCGATCCGTCCCGTCACCAGGAACTCGGTTCTTTTTTCTTCCAGCCAGCAGGCCCAGATCTCGCTCCTTTTGGCGCCACAAGTGGAGCCGTTGCTAAAGGCGGTCACAAAGCTGCAGTTGGTGGCCTTGGGAAAGTGGTCTTGGATAAATTGATAGGGGGGCAAGGCATCGGCAGCGCCAAATGCAGGAAGAGAAGACAGAGCCAATGAGAGTAGAAAATTCATAAAACCTCCTAAAAAAGTGGAATGGAGAGAGCGGTATACTCTCCTCACCTTTGCAGGTAAAGGCGCAGGGACTCAATCGCGGTCGAGGCTAAATTTCCCGGGGCCGATGAAGATCAGGCTGAAAAAGACGATCCCGAGCTCGAGCGCATGAGAGTAGACCCCGAAGGAATCGCCCTTGGTGACGTGCATCGTGGTGGCCACGGCCATGGTGAAGGCCAGGAGCAGGGCGGCGGGCCGGAAGAGGAAGCCGAGGATAAACAAAATTCCTCCGCCGAACTCGGCAAAAGCGGCCATGAATCCCCAGAATATGGGTGCAAAGTTCACGCCCAGATTTCCCATCGCCTGGCCGATTTGCGTCCAGGTGGCGGGGCCACCGAACATTTTTCCCGAGCCATGGATCACGAACATCAAGCCCAGGCCCACACGCAGGATCAGCAAACCAACGGACTGGAAGCGGGCAAGGAACTTCAGCGACAACATTTTTGCACCTCAAATATAAGTAAGAGTCCTTTTATCCTAAGGATGGTTTTCGCCAAAAACAAGCTGCTGCCCTAGAAAGAGCGAAGGAGCGCGCTCGAGTGGCAAGGCTGCGCGGATCAAGTCCGTCACCTGGTCGAGTTTTTCGGGAAAGCTTTCGGTGGCCGGAACCACTAGGCGATTGGGATGGCCCTCCCAAACTTTTTCGATTTGCATGTCTAGCGCAGCCGCTTCTTCGGGGCTTTCGGTGCGCACCAAATTGGTGTGATTCGTATAACCAAGGTGGACCGAGGGAGTGCGCAGGTGGATCACCGTATGGTAGCGGCGAAAAATTTCTGAGCGGGAGAGGCCGATGGCTTTAAAAAAAGCCTGGTGGCCATCGGGCCAATAGGCGGCGCCGTCGGCGATGCCACGGTCGCAGAGAGCCACAGAGCAGGCCCGTTCTTCGCGCGCGTAGTTCTCGAGCTGTTCTTGCACCCGAAAAATTGCCCGCTGGGCCGCGCGTATGGCGAAGGGCACCGGCTGGCGCGGAAAGCCGCCAGAATAGACGATGCTCGCGGCTTCGGGCAGGATGGTGAGTTGGTGGAAGATCTGACGGGCGGCGGCGATGACGGCGGTCTTTCCCGCCCCTGGGCCACCGGTGAGCACGATAAAACGAATGTCAGGCATCAGAGGAGGATAGCGCAAAAAAAGAATGGGAATGAGTGGCAAAAAAAAAACGCGACCCCAATAAGGTCGCGTTTTTTGCTGCTGCTTTCGTTAGTTTTTGCTTTTGCTTTGTTTGCCTTCGCCGCCCATCAAGTTGGCAGAGCCCTGTTTCCGCATATGCGTGAAGTCGGCGAGGATCGAAAGCGCTTCCTCGATCTGGGGCTGGGAGCGTTCCTTGGCGATTTGCTTAGGTGCCTTGTCTTTGTTCTTTTTCTTTTGCTCGGTTTCCTTCTGGCGCATCTCGCTCAAGCGGATCAGGCCGCGTTTTTGCTCAAGGTCTTTGAGGTCCTTGACCACTTCGGCCAGGGCCGTGCTCTTGGCCACGCGCCCTTGCGAGAGTAGGCGGAGTTTTTCCGTCTCGGCCTTGCTCACCGGAGTCCAGGCATAGGCCTCATTGGCTTCGGGCGAGAGGAAGGGGCGGATCGAGTCGGGCTTGAGCGAATAGTCCAAATGCTTTTCGCCAATATCATCGGTGGAGAAGGGGCTGGGGAAGGAAATATCGGAGACCACACCGCGGTGCTGGGTGGAGTTCCCGCCGGGGATGTAGAACAGGCCGGTGGTGACCTTCAGGATGCCGTATTCGTCCTGGAGCGGAAGCACGGCTTGCACCGAGCCTTTGCCATAGGTGTGGTCGGAGCCCACGATCACGGCGCGTTTATAGTCTTGCAGGGCGCCGGCCACAATCTCGGAGGCCGAAGCCGACAAGCGGCTCACGAGCACCACCATCGGGCCCGCGAACTGCACGCGCGAGTCTACGTCGTCGAGCATCTGCACTTCGCCCGTGGAATCCTTGGTGGCCACGATATTGCCGCGATTGATGAAGAGGCCGCCGATCTTGACGGCTTCGTCGAGCAGGCCGCCGCTATTGGTGGAGAGATCAAAGAGCAAGCCATCGGCCTTGGCCTTATTGGCTTTTTCCACGGCCTGGAGCACATCGCCGAAACTCGTGCGTTCGCGGCGGCCTTGGCCTCCGTAGAAGCCCGGGAGCTCGATGCGGGCAAGTTTGTATTTCTTGCCATCGATGATCTTCTCGTGGAAGTCCACTTTGGCAGCTTCGTCCTCGAGCTGCACCTTCGAGCGAACGAGCGAGATATTGATTCGTTGCACTTCGGGTTTCTCGCGCAAGATTGTCATGCGCACCGTGGTGCCGGCCTTGCCACGAATTTTGCGGACCACATCACGCAGGTCCATGTCGATCACGTTTTGCATCTCGCCACTGCGTCCTTCGCCCACGGAGATGATTTTGTCTTTGGGCAGGAGCATATTTGATTTCGAGGCGGATCCACCGGGGATGAGCTCCTGGATTACGGTATAGCCATCCTCATTGCTGAGCGAGGCGCCGATGCCTTCGAGCGAGAGCTTCATATTGATGCGGAAGTCTTCGGTGTCGGCGGGGCTGAGGTAGTTGGAGTGCGGGTCTAGAGACGACGCGAAAGAATTCACGAGGTAGTCGTGGATGTCGGCGTTTTTCAATTCTTCCATGCGCTTCACGGAAAGCTCATAGCGGTGGATGAGCTGCTCTTTGGCTTTGGGGAGCTTCATGTCGGCCGTGAGGTAGTTGGAAATCTGGAAATGCAGCTGCACGAGCTGGCGCTTGCGGGAGTCTTCCAGCGTTTTCGGGAATTCGCGTTTTTCGGGATCGAGCTGCAATTCCACGTTCTCATCGAGTTTGTAGTTCGCACCCAAGGATTCTTTGGCGAAGGCCAGTTGCTCTTTTGCTCGTTGCACCAAGAGATTCCGCACGCCCTCCACTTCGGCGCAGTTAGGATTTTCTTTCATCGAGCGCAGGAAGGAGAGAATTTTCTGACGCACGCTGGTGACATCGCTTTGCAGGAGCAGCACCTTCGAAGGATCTAGGCGCTTGATCATTTGGTCGGCGGTGCGGCCAAGGATTTCGTCATTCTCCTTTTGGATGGCCACGTGAGCACGCAGGAAATACTGCGTTAGGGTGGGCACTAGTTTGCAGACTAGGCCGTTCTCTTCCGCGTGCACGGAGGAGGGAAAGGTGAAGAAGAGAGCGAGCAAGAGCGAGGTAATTTTTGTCATTTTTTTAGGATACGCCTAAGCCCAGAAGCCGTCTATGGCTCGTCGATAATCCCGAATTTGATCCAATGCAGCATTGGCCTGCTATTCTCTATCATTTCCTTGCAAGAGGTAGGTTTCATTGCGGTCGCCTGGGCCATTCGCTACAACTTTCTGCGTGATCAAACTGCCCGGGGGAGGTTGGGCAATCCATGAAAAAACTATTTAAACTGTCTATGTGCGGCTTTTTGTTTTTGGCACCGGTGGCGCAAGCAGAGCTGCAAATTGATCCTAATTTCTACAATAAGCTCGAAGCTAGCGTGGAAGAGGTGGTGCCCAGGGCGGCCGAGCTCTATAGCGACTATCTTGTGAGTCCTACAGCCTCCTTCGAGAGCGTTGACCTGCAGGAATTGGACTGGGACCAGGTGATCCTGATTGGGGAAAAGATCATTGAGATCGTGAAAGCCGGAGAGTCCGTGGTGGACATTCGCAGGGACACCGTGGCCGCGGTGCCTGCAGGCATCACCGATTGGCGCCAACTGGCTGGGTGGCAAGTTCCGAGCACCAAGGTGTATGCCTTCGTTGTGAAGAATGGCTGGGGCATGAAGGTGGTGGACGTGCGCTTGAAGATCTCGGCCATGTGGGGCGGAAACTTCGAAGGCAAGGGAGCTTACCTTTCGAACGTGCTGATCGTGCCCACGCAGGTGAAAGTGATCTGGGGTTTTAACCTAAATATCTGGTCGGAAAACCGGGAGCCCGTGAATACGGGATCGGTAGAGAACCCGGTAGCAGGTTTGGGCTTTGACATCCGCTACCAGCTTGTGGGCAAGGTTCCGCTCAATAATATTTCTATGACCCAAGATTATTTCATCCACGGAACCGGCCAGATCAATATGGTCGAATAAGCCGTTTTTTTCTCCGCCCCTAAGGGGGCGGAGATCTTCTCCTGAGAAATCGATCTCTTAGCCTTATTGCCCAACTTAAAAATTCTTATTCTTCGCTCAAAGCTTTTGCCAAAATGTCGATACGTACGACATGAAACTCCTTGCTTGGATCTTCCTATCTTTTTTTGTTGCCCATCCCACCGAGGCCAAAACCTTCGAAACCTTCGATGGCCAGGTCTATAACGGACTCTATTACCCGCTTGTCGACATCATTGAATGGGGCGAGCAATATGGCGACCTTCCGCATATGGAATTCCATATCCATAATTCGCGGGAGAAACCCAGCTCCCAGAAAATCGACCTCAGCGTGGTTTCCGGCAAAAAGAACGGCAAGCCCGTGCTCTGGATCATGTACGACCTCAAATACCGCGGAGAGCGCGTTTGCCGCCACGTGATCGCCCCCAGCCACTTTGGCGAAGACATGAAGCTTTTTGTCTACCTAGACGAGAGCGATCCCGACTATGACAATTATTTTGTGAGTTCCTACGCGATGTCGGGCAAAAATCTCAAGCCCTATACCATGCCAGCCTATGAAGCCTGTGCCGACGAAAATGCTTCGAACAAGCCTGAGGCAGCCGAAGCGCAGGCGGCTCCCGTGACGGAGCGCGCGCCCGCCTCTGTTCCCCCGAGCGCCGAGAAAGAGAAAAAAGACGGGAAAAACATCGGCCTCGACTACGACAACCAGGCCGTACCCTTTTCTTTCTGAACTATGCTAGTCTGGAGGGTGATGAAAAAGGTCACCGTCTATACCGCCGATAATTGCCCCTACTGTGTGCGCGCCAAGGATCTCTTGAAGCGCAAAAATATCCCTTTTGAAGAAGTAAAGATCTCCTGGGACGATACCGCCGCATGGGAAGAGATGACGGTGCGCTCTGGAATGAAAACCGTGCCGCAGATTTTTTTCGCCGAGAAATGCATTGGCGGCTATACCGACCTGGCTGCGCTTGATCAGGCCGGAGAGTTGCAAAAACTTCTAGCTTGATTCAAAGCTTCTCTTTGGTCTTCTTCACCCGCGCCTCCGCCTCTTCCTGCAAAGCATTGGCGGCGTCTTTTTCTCGCAGCATGAACTGGAAAATGCGTTCCACTAGTTCCGGCTGGATTTCCTGCACGGCATTTTCATCTTGAGCTAGGTCGTAAATATAGTCGAAAGCTTCCGCGGGGGAGAGCTCGGATCCGGTTTGTTTGCCCGTACAGAGGCGATCAAAGAGGTTGGCCATGTGCAGGAGCTGCGAGGTTTCCTCGATCTGGTTGCCGCGCAGGCCTTTGGGGAATCCCGAGCCGTCATAGTTCTCGTGATGCTCGGTGATCATGCGGAAGACGCGCGGGTGAAATTCGGTGCCACTATCTTTGAGCACTTCCACGCTGGAATTCACATGGCCTTCGTATTCTTTGCGTTCGGTCACGGACCACTTGGTCTCGTGTTTGGCCATCACCTCGGGCCGGATGCGCACGAGCCCGATATCGTGAAAAATCGCGGCCACGGAGAGATCGGCCAGGAGTTTTTCATCGGTAAAACCAATGGCCATGGCGAACATCACGCACACGGTTCCCACCACCACGCTATGTTCGATGTCCTCTTGGGACGAGCGCAGGGCGAGGATCTCGTCGTAAATATTGCTGTCTTGGCCAGCCACGCTGAGGATTTCGTCGGCGATATCTTTGCAGCGTTTGAGCCCCTCAGACCGCGCCTCTTCCCCACGCGTGGTGATTTGGTTAAGGGCGCGCAAAAGATCCTGGCTCACGGCCGAGAGCACCTGGGCTTTTTCTTCCTGGGAGAGCTCCTCGTCTTCTAAGACATCGCGAACAAGCTCGGCCTCTTCGCTTTTTTCAGGCGCCTTCTCCTGAGGGTTTTTCTGCATCTCCTTCACCACGTCTTCCATGGCGGGCACGGGATGGCCGGTACGGTCTAGGTATTCAGCATAGGAGGCAAAAATTTCCTGAAAAGTATTGGGCACCCAGAGCTCTATGTGCTGTCTTGCGAGGAAAAGCTCGTACTTCTTGAG
>JAKFYM010000082.1 GCA_021730855.1 Bdellovibrionales bacterium | reverse complement strand
TCGCCACCGCCTTTATTCGGGTTCAGTAAAAGATATTTATGGCGTTGAGGGCAAGAGCCCCTACGTGTTTGAGTTCTCTGATCGTTATTCGATCTTTGACTGGGGCGAGATGCCCGATCCGCTACCCGGCAAGGGCGAATCGCTCGCCGTGATGGGCGATCTTTTTTTTCACTACCTCGGCGCGCCCTGGGAAAACTGGCAGATTCCCGAAAATTTTCCCAAATTCTGGCGCGATAGCCTCACCACCACCGCGGCCTGGAAGCAGCTGCGCCGCGAGGGCATGCCTCATCATTCGCTTGGCCTCATTGATGGCTCCAACCAGAGCGTGGCTTCGGGCTCGCGCGCGCGCCGTCTCCTCGTGCATGCTCTGCAGCGCCCCCTGGTGCGGGCCACCACGAAGGAAGGAAAGATTTTTTGGGACTATTCCGCCTATCAGGAAAAACTCACGAACGTTCTCGTGCCTCTCGAAGTGGTCTTTCGGTTCGGCGCACCGGAGGCATCTTCCTTTCTCGCGCGGGCAGAAAAAATTCCGGACTATGCTGAGAGTTTTGGTTTCCCCGAGGTTCCGCGCGCGGGGGAGTGGTTTCCCTATCCGATCGTGGAATTCTTCACTAAGCTTGAGCCCACGGATCGTTTCCTCACCCGCGAAGAAGCCAAGCAAGTGGCGGGCCTCAGCCAAGAGGAGATGGACGAGCTCACGGCTTACACCCTCTTGATCGCCCTGCGCTTGCGTGATTTGTTTTCCCAGCTCGGCCTCGAGCTTTGGGACGGGAAATTCGAATTTGCCTTTCAGAAAAATGGAGAGCACGGCCGCACCTTTCAGTTGGTCGATTCGATTGGTCCCGATGAATTGCGTTTGCTTTCCGGCAATGTGCATTTCTCCAAGGAATTTTTGCGCCGGGTGTATCGCGGGAGCCCTTGGTACCAGGCCGTGGAGCGCGCGAAACAAGTGGCCGCCGAGCGCGGGCAAAAAGATTGGAAAAAAATCTGCGTGGAGGAATATGGCCAGCAGCCCGAACGCCTTCCTGCGGAAGCCTATGAGTGCGCACGTTTGCTCTACCCCACCTTGGCCCAGGCACTTTCCCAGGCCGTGCTCGGCAAGGGAAATTTCGAGGGCGTGCCCACGATGGCTGATCTCTGCCGCCGGCTGCGGGAGATTTCATGAAGGTTCTCGTCTACGGGTCCGGAGGACGCGAACATGCCCTCTCCTGGAAGCTCGCCCAAAGCCCAAGCATAAGCGAGGTGTTGGTGACGCCGGGCAATCCCGGGATTGCGCTCGAGCCAAAGATTCGCTGCCTGCCCGCCGCCGATTTCCCGGCCCTGGCCGCGCTCTGCCGGGCCGAGCGCGTGGATTTCGTGGTGGTGGGGCCCGACCAAGCTCTAGCCGATGGCCTGGTGGATTTTCTCGATCGCGAGGGCATCCCGGCCTTTGGTCCCGTGCAGGCCGCGGCCCGGATCGAATGGTCCAAGGCTTTTTCCAAGGAGCTGATGCAGGCCGAAGGGATTCCCACGGCTCGCTTCGAGATTTTTTCGGACTTGGCGGCGGCTCAAGCTTTCCTCAGCGCAGTGGACTGGGGCGATGGCTGGGTGATCAAGGCCGATGGCCTGGCGCTGGGCAAGGGCGTGGTGGTGTGCGAGAGCCGCGAGCAGGCCTTGGCCACGGTGCAAGATTTTCTCGAGGGCGGAGCGATGGGCGCCTCGGGCAAGACCGTGGTGGTGGAGGAGCGGCTCCTCGGGCGCGAGGTTTCAGCTTTTTCGATCTGTGATGGCACGCGCGCGGTGTTCTTGGGGTTTGCTTGCGACTACAAACGCCTAGAGGATGGGGATCGCGGCCCCAATACCGGCGGCATGGGCGCCTTTTCTCCGGCCGATTGGTTGCCGGAGGGCACGGCCGCGCGGGTGCAGGAAGAGGTGAACTTACCCCTCTTGCGCGCGCTGAAAAAACGCGGCACTCCCTATAAAGGAATTTTGTTTTCAGGCCTGATGATCACGAAAGACGGCCCGAAGGTGATCGAGTTCAATGCGCGTCTCGGAGATCCTGAGACCCAGGTGCTGCTGCCGCTCTTGGACGAGGATCTCCTGCCCTGGCTCCAGGCCGCGCAAAGAGGCGCCCTGCAGGAGTTGCCGGCCACGGGCCCGCGCTTGAAGGCGTTAGCGGGAGTGCATGTGGTCACGGCCGCGGCTGGTTATCCCGGCACCGGGGGCGCGGTCGTGCGCAAGGGCGATGCGATTCATCTGCCCGAGGCACTGCTGCCGCGGGAGGGCGCGCCCCTCGAGCAAAAATTATTTTTCGCCGGAGTGGCCAAGAACGAAAAAGGGTTTGTGACCAATGGCGGGCGCGTGCTGGGAGTGACGGCCCTGGCCGCCACGCGGGCCGAGGCGCGGGAAAAAGCCTACGCCCTCACGCGCGGGATTGAAATTGCCGGAGCGCAGAGGAGGGGTGATGTCGGCCGCTGAACAGCCCTTGCGTTTTCTGGTGCTGGCCTCTGGCCAGGGGACCAATGCAAAGAAGCTTTTTGAATATGCGCGCCAGCATCCGGAACGGCTCGAGCCCGTGGCTTTGGTGAGCGACCGCGATGCTCCCGCGCTGGGCGTGGCCGAGGAATGGAAGGTGCCCGCCCATCTGATCCGCCCCTCCGAAGAGGGCGCGCTGCTGCAGCTTTTGGACAAACTGCGCCCCGACTGGGCCTGCATGGCGGGCTATAAGCGGCTGGTGAGCGCGAGTTTTCTCGAGTTCTTTCACGATGAGAATTTGGGGTTTCGCGTGATGAATGTGCACCCTTCCCTTTTGCCCGCCTATCCCGGCCTTGGTGGTTATCGCCGCGCCTTTGAAGAAGGCTGCCAACTGAGCGGGGTCACGGTGCACCTCGTGGACGAGGGGCTCGATACGGGTTTACCGATCTTGCAAGCCTCTTTTGCGCGCGAGGAGAACGACACTTTAGAAACCTTCACGGCCAAAGGGCGTGCCCTCGAGCACCAGCTCTTTCCCCAGGCGCTGGACCTGGCCTCCAGGAAAAAATTATGGAAACGCGAGCGCGAAGGCGCCCGCTGGATTGCGAGGATGTATGAGTAGCGTGACCCGGATTGAGGTTCGCGATTTTGACTGCAATGTTCGAGAGCAACGGTATGCTCGCGCGGCCCGCCAATATTTGCGCGTGCCCGTCTATGGCACCGAGACTGTGCAGCTCTTCTGGCTCAAGGCCCAAGAGGGCGAGATCCCCTTCGAAGAGGCCAAGCGCTGGGGCGAAAAGGTTTTCTGCGATCCCGTGCTCCAGGAATTTCATCTGCAGCACACCACCGACTTTCGTTTTTCGAGCGCGGGCCAGCTCTTGCCCTCCTATGTGGCCCAGGTGCGTTTTCTCCCCGGTGTCACCGACAATGTGGGCCGTACGGCCACCGAGGCCTTGGGCCTGCTCGGCGGCTTGGCGCGTGAAAAGAAAGTCACCGTCTATACCGGCAAGGCGATTTATTTTTATGGCGATCTCTCGAAAAGTGAGGCCGAGCGCGTGGCCCAGGAGATCGTGGCCAATCCCCTGATCGAGGAAATCCAGGTGCTGCCCTGGGCGGATTATTTTGCGCCCGGACGCTTTGAGCAGCAGCGGGTGCCCGAGGTGCTGCTGCAGGAGAAGACCCAGGTGGAAACGGTTTCGCTCGACGTGGACGACCGCCACCTCGAGAAAATGAGCCGCGAGCGCTGCTGGGCCCTCACCCTGCAGGAGCTGCAGACGATCCAGGCCTATTACCGCCGCCCCGAAGTGCAAGCCAAGCGCAAGGCCATTGGCCTCCCGCTCCAGCCCACCGACGTGGAGATCGAGATCCTGGCGCAGACCTGGAGTGAGCACTGCAAACATAAAATATTTGGTGCGGAGATTGACTATACCGAAGCCAAGCCGCAGGCGGGTTATCCCGAGCTTGGGGCCTTCACCGTGAAAAGCGTCTTTAAGTCCTATATCCGCAAAGCCACCGAAGAGGTGCGCGTGGAGCGGAACCTGCCCTGGCTGATCTCGGTTTTTTCCGACAATGCGGGCGTGGTGCGTTTTGATCCCAACGTGGACCTTTGCATCAAGGTGGAAACCCACAACAGCCCTTCGGCGCTGGATCCTTACGGGGGCGCGCTCACCGGCATCGTGGGCGTGAACCGCGATGTGCTTGGCTGCGGCCTCGGAGCCCGCCCAATCGCCAATACGGATGTGTTTTGTTTTGGTCCGCCCGACTGGCCGGCCGTGGGCGAGGAAAAAGAATTGCCCGAAGGCCTCAAGCACCCCCGACGCATCTTTGATGGTGTGCACCTCGGTGTGGAAGATGGCGGCAACAAAAGCGGCATCCCCACCGTGAACGGCGCCTTTGCCTTTCATAAAGATTTCTCCGGCAAGCCCCTCGTTTTCTGCGGCACCATCGGCGTGATGCCCCAGACCACAGTGGCGGGTTTGCCCGGCGCTTCGAAAAACCAAAAGCCTGGGGATGCGATCGTGATGGCCGGCGGGCGCATCGGCAAAGACGGCATCCATGGCGCCACCTTCAGTTCGATGGAGCTGAATGAGAGCGCTCCCGCCACCGTGGTGCAGATCGGGGATCCGATCACGCAAAAACGCCTGGCGGATTTCCTACTCGAAGCCCGCGACCTTGGCCTCTACTCGAGCCTCACCGACAATGGCGCCGGGGGGTTAAGCTCCAGCGTGGGCGAGATGGCCCAGGGCACGGGAGGCGCGCGCCTCGATGTGACGCATGCGCCGGTGAAATACCCCGGCCTGCAGCCCTTTGAGCTCGTGGTGAGCGAGAGCCAGGAGCGCATGACCTTCTCCGTGCCCCAGGAGAAACTCGATAGTTTCCTCGAGCTTGCCCGTCGCCGTGGCGTGGAGGCGAGCGTGCTCGGCGAGTTCAACGATTCGGGAGTCTTTCGCGTAGACTACCAAGGCACCACCGTGGCCCAGCTCGATCTGGATTTTTTGCACGATGGCCTGCCGCCCATGGTGCTGAAAGCAAAGTGGGAAGGGCCGCAGGAGGAATCTTCCTGGTCCAAGCGCACGCCCCTGCCCGAGGTGAAGGTGACGGAATTGCAGTCGCGCGCCTTTCACGAGAACGCGCTCTATACCTTGCTGGCGCGCTGGAATATCCGCTCCAAGGAAGAATGGGTGCGCCGCTACGACCACGAGGTGCAGGCCGCCACCCTGGTGAAGCCCTTTGTGGGCGTGGAAGCCGAAGGCCCGGGCGATGCCGCCGTGATCTGGCTCGCGCCCCATGGCGGGGAAGAAAAAGCCGGGGTGACCATTTCCTGCGGGCTGCAGCCAAAACTCGCGCGCTTTGACGCCCACCTCATGGCCCAGCACGCCCTCGACGAGGCCGTGCGCAATGGCGTGGCCACGGGCGGGGATCCCGACCAGATGGCCGTGATCGATAATTTTTGTTGGCCCGATCCGCTGCCTTCGGAACGCAATCCCGATGCCGAGCATAAACTGGCCCAGCTGGTGCGCGCCAACCACGGCCTCTATGAACTGGCCAAGCTCTATGGCACTCCTTTCGTGAGCGGCAAAGACAGCATGAAAAATGATTTCATCGGCCGCTCGCGCTTTGGCAAGGACATCAAGATCAGCGTGCCGCCCACGGTGCTCGTGACGGCCATGGGCAAGGTGCCCGACGTGAGCAAGACGGTGACCTCGGATTTCCAGAAGGCTGGCGATGGAGTCTATCTCCTCGGCCGCAGCCTGCCGATGCTCGGGGGTTCCGAGCTCGAGGATATTTTCCAATTGCCCCAGAGCCTCAACCGCAATCCTCCGCCCGTGAATGGCGAAGCCAATCTGCGGCTCTATCGCACTCTGCACCAAGCGATCCGCTCGGGCTGGGTGCGCTCCTGCCATGATTGCAGCGAGGGTGGCATGCTCGTGGCGCTGGCGGAAAGCGCGATCGGCGGTATGCTGGGCGTGAACGTGAACGTGGAAGGTTTTGCGAACGAGATTCGGGAGTTCCCCAGTCTCGCAGAGTTTTTCTTCAACGAAAGCCCCGGCCGCTTCCTGGTGTCGGTGGCGCCGGAAAAGGAAGAGGATTTTCGCAAATTTTTCTCGGGGCAGAATCTGCTGCGTCTTGGCCAGGTGAATCCTGAGAACATCCGCATCACGCGGCATGGCCTCGTGATCGTGGACGTGCCCGTCACCGAAGCCAAGCGTGCCTGGAAGGGGGAGCGATGAGAGCGCCAAAAGTCCTAGTGCTCACCGGCGATGGCATCAACTGCGATCGCGATACCGCGCGGGCGTTTGCGCTCGCCGGTGCCGAACCCGTGATCGTGCACATCAATGATCTTCTGGCCGATCGCGCGAGCGTGCATAAATATGAAGCGATCGCCTTTCCTGGGGGCTTTTCTTTTGGTGACGATCTTGGTAGCGGCCAGGTGCTGGCCCTTAAGGTGGCGCTCGTGCTTGGGGAAGAACTCAATGTGTTCGTGGGTGCCAAGAAGCCGGTGATCGGGATCTGCAATGGCTTTCAAGCCCTCACCAAGCTCGGCCTTCTGCCGGAGCCCTTCGGCGTGCGCACCATGGCGCTCGCGCGCAACTCGCACGGGAATTTTCTCGATCGCTGGGTGGGCCTGGAGGTGGAAAAAAACACCGTCTGCATCTGGACGCGCAATCTCGAAACCACTTTCCCCTTGCCGATCCGCCATGGCGAGGGCCGCGTGGTCTTCACCCGGGGCGAGGAGGAAAATATCCACCGCCAGCTGGCGCAGAAGGGCCAGATCGCCCTGCGCTATCAGGAGGATATAAATGGTTCTTATGGACGGATCGCGGGCGTCTGTGATCCCACGGGGCTCGTGTTCGGGCTGATGCCGCATCCCGAGGCCGCGATTTCGCTCCTCCAGCATCCCTTGAGCTCACGCCTGGCCGACCGTGAGGCTCCCGGGCCGGGGCTGAAGTTTTTCCAAAATTGCCTGAACTATCTCAGGGAGAAATGATGGATTTTGTACGCATTCGCCGGGCCCTCTTCAGCGTCTCCGATAAGGACGGCGCGGTTGGTTTTGCGCGCTTTTTGGCCGAGCAGGGTGTGGAGATCCTGGCCACCGGGGGCACCGCCAAGAAGCTCACCGACGCAGGCGTGGCGGTCACTCCGATGGAGACGGTCACCGGGAATCCGGAAGTCTTTGGCGGCCGCATGAAGACGATCAGTTTCCCCTTTGCGAGCTCTCTGCTTTTCCGCCGAGATCATGCCGAAGATGTGGCCACGGCCAAAAAAATGGGCGTCGAGCCCATTGATCTCGTGGTCTGCAATCTCTATCCCTTCCAGGAAGCGCGCAAGCGCGGTGCCTCGGATCCTGAGCTCGTGGAAGAGATCGACGTGGGCGGCCCCACGATGATTCGCGCCGCGGCCAAGAACCACGCGCATGTGGCGGTGGCCACGCATCCCGGCCAATACGCCGAATTGATGGCGGAGATCGAGGCTAGCGAGGGCGCTTTGGGTTTTTCGACGCGCAAAAAACTGGCCGTGGTGGCCTTCCGCTTATTGGCCACCTATGATTCGGGAATCGCCGAGGAGCTTTCGGCCCGTTACTTAGGCGAGGAGACCCATTATCTTTGCCTCGACCGCGGGAAAAAACTCCGTTACGGCGAGAACCCCCACCAGTCGGCCACCTTCTTTCGCGATCCTTTTTTTGCGGTGGAATCCTCGATCGCCTCGGCCGATATCCTCCAGGGCAAGGCCCTCTCCTACAATAATCTTCTCGACGCCGATGCGGCCCTGCGATCGGCGAGCGATGCGTTTTTTGCGGCGGGCGGGGAAAAGCCCACCGTGGCCATCATCAAGCACCTTAATCCCTGCGGGCTCGCCGTGGCCGGCGGCTTGCTCGAGGCCTTGGAACTGGCCTGGGCTGGGGATCCAGTTTCGGCCTTCGGCGGGATTTTGTGTTTCTCGCATGCGGTGGACGAAGCCTGCGCCACCTGGCTCGGCGATAAGTTCGTGGAGCTCGTGGTGGCTCCTCACGTGGAGCCCGCGGCCCTCGCGATTTTCGCTAAGAAGAAAAACTTGCGCGTCCTGCTCTGCCCGCTGCGCAAACCCGGCACCAAGGAGCGCATGATCCGCTCGGTCTACGGCGGCGTGCTGATCCAGGACGAGGACGAGGGCCTCGACAGCGAGCTGCGCTCAGTGACCAAGATTCCTTTTCCCCGCGAGAAGCTGGCTCTGGCGAGCTTTGGCATCATGGCGGCCAAGCACCTGCGCTCGAATGCGATCGCCCTCGTGCGCGCGCATAAGAATAGCTTTCAGCTCGTGGGCGCAGGCATGGGCCAACCCAACCGCATCGATAGCTTGCGCGCGTTGGCCGGGCCCCGGGCCCGCGAAAAGGGTGGCCTGGAAGAGCTTGTTTTGATTTCGGACGCTTTTTTCCCCTTTGCCGATGGCGTGGAAGCCGCCGGAGATTTGGGGATTCGTTACCTCGTGCAACCCGGAGGCAGCATCCGCGATGAGGAAGTGATCGCCGCCGCCGACCGCATGGGCATGGCGATGGCTTTCACGGGCCGCCGCCACTTTCGTCACTAAGGAGACCTATGACCATTACCTATGCCGATGCCGGAGTGGACCGCGACAAGGGCGATACCTTTGTGGCGCGGATTGAAAAAATGGTGCGTTCCACCTATTCGAAGGCGGTGAAGACCGGGATCGGGGGCTTTGCTTCGCTCTACGATA
>JAKFYM010000085.1 GCA_021730855.1 Bdellovibrionales bacterium | reverse complement strand
TGTTTAATCAGGCCCGTGAAGGGCTTGGTGAGAGCCTGCCATTCTTCCGCGCGAAGGACGGGGGGCGTGGAGTTCAGGATAATTTCGCCGGTGTGATCGCCCGTATCAGTTTCCGCGCCGAGCTTGGCTTCGGCTTCGTATTCTTTTTCGCCCTCGAGCAGGAAGCGCGCCACCTTGGTGGCCTCGCCCACGAGCACCACCAACAAGCCCGTGGCAAAGGGATCGAGGGTTCCGCCATGGCCGATCTTGGCAAAACCGAATCTACTTTTGATTTGGTTGGTGACGTCTGCTGAGCTCATGCCGGCTGGTTTATTCACCAGCAGGATGCCCGATCGCTCCGGCGCGGTGGCGTTCATTCGTCCTCTTGGGGATCCGGTTCCTGGGTGGCGCGCACGCGACTGGTTTCTTGCTCCACCTCGGCGGCCTCGCTGAGGGCTTGGCCCACGATGGCGGCGCGCTCGAACATATTATCGTATCTAAAATACACCCGAGGATGCACCTTCATCGGGATGCGCTTGATCAGGAGGCGGTGGATAAATCCACTGGCGCTGGCCAGGGCCTTCATCGCGTCTTTCACCGCAGGATCTTTTTCCTCTTTACCCATGAAGGAAACCCAAACGGTGGCATCACGCAAATCGGGCGAGAGATCCACGCCCGAAAAGGTGACCATGCCCACCTGGGCTAGGCGGGGATCACTGATCTCGTGGTTGGCGATGTTCACCAATTCTTCGCGGATGCGGTTGGCCACTTGGCGATGACGACGATTGTTTTCTTGCATGCGGATCGATCTAGAGAGTTTGTTTCACTAGCTCCACATGGAAAACATTGATGACGTCGCCCGGCAGGTATTTCTCGAACTGATCCACCCCGATACCGCATTCCTGGCCCTTGATGGTCTCGGAAACGTCGTCTTTGAAGCGACGGAGTGAGACCACTTTGCCTTCGGCCACGGTGTCTTTGCCGCGATTTACGCGGGCAAAAGCATTGCGCACCACCTTGCCATCGACCACCACGGAACCGGCCACGGTGCCGAGTTTGGAAACGGTGAACACTTGTTTGACTTCCGCTTTGCCGATGAGGTTTTCCTTGCGGATGGGTTCCAGAAGATCTTCCATCGCCGTACGCACTTCATCGAGCAGTTGGTAAATAATGCTGTAGTGACGGAGGTCCACTTTTTCGCGCTTGGCGATATCACGTGCCTTATTGTCGGGCTTCGAGTTGAAACCAAGGATAAGGGCGCTTGCGGCTTTCGCCAGCAAGACATCGTTCTCCGTGATCACGCCCACTCCGGACTGGATCACTTTGGCCTTCACTTTTGCGCTCTCAATTTTCTCGATGGACTCGCGGATTGCTTCCGCAGAGCCATACACATCGGCTTTCACGATCAAGTTTAGCTCTTTCACTCCGGGAGTGGGGAGCTTGCTCACCCATTCTTCGAGCGAAGCGGGCTTGTTCGAGGTCGAAAGAACTTTTTCATCTTGGATCTTCTGGCGACGATTCTGAGAAATCTCGCGTGCCGCTTCCTCGTTTTTCACCACGTTAAAGGTGTCGCCGGCGGAGGGCACTTCGTTGAGGCCGTAGATTTCGGCAGGAAATCCGGGCTTCACTTCCGAGATATTTTGCCCACGGTCGTTCATCATCGCGCGCACGCGGCCGTAGGCCGTGCCCACCACCACGGTGTCGCCCGTTTTGAGCGTGCCTTTTTGCACGAGAAGATCGGCCACGATCCCCCGGCCTTTTTCCATGCGTGCTTCGAGGATCACGCCCTCGGCGGCACGGTTGGGGTTGGCTTTTAGGTCTAGAACTTCCGCTTGGAGAAGTACGGTCTCGAGTAGGTCGCTGATGCCTGTTTTCTTGAGGGCAGACACTGCCACCAAGGGCACCTCTCCGCCCCATTCCTCGACGAGGATATTGTGTACGGAAAGGTCTTTTTTCACGCGCTCGAGGTTGGCGTCGGGTTTATCCATTTTGTTGGCCGCCACCACCATCAGCACTTTGGCGTTCTGTGCATGGGCAATGGCTTCTTTGGTCTGCGGCATGATCGAATCGTCGGCCGCTACCACCAGGATCACGATGTCGGTGACGTCAGCCCCACGCGAGCGCATATTGGCAAAAGCCTCGTGGCCGGGAGTGTCCAGAAACGTGATCGGCTTGCCTTGCACCATCACCGAGTAGGCGCCGATATGCTGGGTGATGCCTCCGGCCTCGCCTGCAGCCACATCGGCATTTCGAATCGCATCGAGCAGGGATGTTTTGCCATGGTCCACGTGGCCCATTACCGTGATGATCGGAGGACGGTTCTCGAGGGTTTCTGCTTCTTCCACTTCCGCAGATTGAATGGCATTGGCTTCGTTGAAGGCTACGTTTTCCACTTCCCAGCCGAATTCCGTGCCCACAAGGGTGGCCGTATCAAAATCGATCGTTTGGTTCACGTTCACCATCACGCCGAGTTGCACGAGCTTGTTCATGACGGTGGTGACTTTTTCGCCTAAGCGTTGCGCGAATTCCGCGACCACGATCTTGCCTTCGATGCGAATTTTTTTCTTGTGGGCAGCCATTTCGGTAATTTCAGTGCGTTTCACTTGTTTGCCCGGAGGAAGTTTTTTGCGCTTAGGCTGGAAGACGAGCTCGCGTTTGCGGAAATCGGAGATGCGAATCTCTTCCGGCGTGGGGCCACGGGTAGTGTTACCACGTTTGCTCTTGGCCTCTTCTTCCTTTTGCACGTAGGAAGTCATGGGCTGGAACATTTCGGCTCCGTCAGAAGGACGGGATTCTCCAGCCACTGGGCGCTTGCGTTCGCCCGTGGGACCGCCGGGGGTACGGTAGGTGGGAGCATTTGGATCGCGGGCCGCAACTGGGGGCGCCGCCTGCACGATTTTCAGGCGACGGCCGGCGAACTCACCGAGCAATTCGTCTTTTTCCACCACGCGTTGGTTATTGTTCGGCGTACGGAAAATCACTTTCGTGCCTGGGGCATTGGCGCGCGGGGTGTAGTCTACCGTAGGACGATGCGGAACTGGCGTGGCTCGGGGCGGAGGAGCTTCGGGTGCTGCTGGAATGGGGGCCGCTGCGATTTCTTCGGCCACCGGAGCCTCGGGAGCATCTGTGACTGCTTGAACCTCTTCTGGCCACGGCTCAGGTGCAATAGCCGGCTCAAATGCAGGGGCGCTAGGCTCTTCGACTTCCGTTTCCGGGGAGAGGGCGCGCGCCGATTCTGTAGTGTCGGCGCTTTCAGTTCCACGTCGCTTAATGACTTTTCTTTTTGGGGAATCTGTCTTGGCTGGCGCTGCCGAAGCAGCAGGGGCTGCCTTTTTTGCGGGAGCGGAGGTGGCCGCCGCAGAAGCGCCCGCGGGGGCCGCCTTTTTCGCTGTCTTTTTGGCTGGGGCTGAGCCGGCGCTGGCTGCCGCGCTGCTGCTCGCCGCTTTTTTCCGAACAGTGGTTGCCCCGCTCGCGCCTTTTTTGTCCCCTTTCAGGGCCGCGCGAATGGCTTCGGCCTGGCCTGCCTCGAGGCTGCTCATATGGCTTTTTACTTCAATATTGATCTGCTTCAGCTTGTCGAGCAGAGCGAAGGAGTCGAGCCCCAGCTCTTTCGCCAGCTCGTATACTTTTAGGGACTCTTGCTGTTGGTCAGGCATTCTCTAGCACTCCAAATCGTTTCGTTTCCGCTGATAAACAAATTCTTATTTCTTCTCTCCGCCGCCAGCATTGGCGAAGGCTTCTTTCAAGCGAGCATCGGCATCGGCCATCGCGCCATGCTTGACGCCATCTCCAGCGGGGGCCGGAGCGGCTTCTTGCAGTCTGCCCGAAGCGGCCTCTTCTCCTAATTTTTCCACTGCGGCTTGAGCTTTGCGCTTGAGCTCAGCACTGGCGCCTTCCCCTTCGAATCCTGGGATTCTCGCCAAAGTTTCCGGAGATTGGCGGGAGAGGTTAAGGATATTGAGAAATCCACATTGGTAGATTGATTGGGCGAGGGTGTCGGTAAGCCCGTCGATATTTTTGAGGTTGATGATTGCAGATTTTGTGCGCACATCGAGCTTGGATTTGGAGAGGATGTCTACCTTCCAGCCCGTGATTTGCGAGGCCAAACGCACGTTCTGGCCTTTTCGGCCAATGGCGAGTGAAAGCTGGTCGTCTTCAACCACGATCTCTAGAGTGTTGGTGGCCGGGATCACTTGCACCATGGAGATCTCCGCCGGAGCGAGCGCGGAGCGCACGAACACCGTCACGTCTTCATTCCAGGGAATGATATCGATTTTTTCCCCTCTTAGCTCTTGCACCACGTTTTGCACGCGAATGCCTTTCATGCCCACGCAGGCGCCCACGGGATCCACGTCACGGTCGTTGGAATAAACGGCGATTTTAGCGCGTTCTCCTGGCTCGCGAACGCAGAGACGGATCTCCACCACTTCTTCCGAGATCTCGGGCACTTCCATTTCGAAGAGCTTGATGAGGTAATTGGGCGAGGTGCGCGAGAGAAGAAGTTGCGGGCCACGAGCCGATTCGGCCACGTCTTCCAAGAGGGCTTGCACGCGGTCGCCGGGCTTGTACTGCTCACCGGGGATAATGCCCTGGCGGGGCATGAAGGCCTCGGTGCGACCCAGATCCACGATCACGCTTCCGCGCTCCATCCGGCGGGCGATGCCGCTGATGATTTGGCCTTTGCGGCCGATGAATTCTTTGTAAATGATGTCGCGCTCGGCATCGCGAACTTTTTGCAGAATGATTTGACGAGCGGTTTGCGCGTCGATGCGGCCGAAGGCCACGGCTTCAAGCTTGATGCCGAGCTCATCGCCGAGCTTGGCGTCTTCATCTAATTTGGTGGCTTCTTCGAGCGCGATCTCGCGGTCGTCGTCAGAAATTTTATCATCCGACTCCACCACGCGCTTGAACTGGAAAATCTCTACTTCGCCGGCATCTTGGTTCCAATGCGCTTCGAGCTCCGCGGTGGGGCCTAGCTTTTTCTTGGCAGCCATAAGCATGGCTTGCTCAAGGGCTTCGATAATCACTTCGCGGCTGATGCCTCGATCTTTGCCTACGGCGTCGATCACTCTGCTGAGTTCGGAGAAGTTCATGTGTAGGTTCCTTTGCTTTTATTCGTCTTTCAAGGAGAGCTGGCTGCTCACGTCCAGATACGCTTTGGTGATCAAAGCGTACGGGATCTTGATTCGCTCGCTATCCGACTCTAGTTCCACGGATTCCCCGGTATAACCCCGGAGAATGCCCAAAAAATTCTTCTGCTTCTGGTGGTGCTCGAAATATTTCCCGTTGCCAATCTCCTCGGCCGTTAGGGGGCGATAGGTCTTGATCTGAGCCCTCTTGCCTTCAAAACGAAGAAAGTCAGAGGGACGTTTCAAGGGGCGATCCACGCCCGGACTGGAAACTTCCAAGGTGAAACCCTCCGGCAGGAGGGAATCAAACTCAGAACTGGCGAAGAAGGTGTCTAGGCCATGGTCTACGGCCACACAGTCTTCAAAGGAGATCGGTTTCCCGTCTGGATTCTCAATAAAAAGCCGTAAAAGCGGTCCCCCTTGCGGAGAACTCGGGGAGTACTCAAGGTCTAAAAGATCAAACCCTAAGCCTTTTACTTCAGGAGAAACTAAGGCCTCAAGCCGGCTTGCTATGGAATTCGTTCCCTTTGTCATCTGTGGAAAACCCGTATTTCGGTCACTACTACCCGCTCCGAGAGGGATTTCCTTCAAAGCGCGACCGAAAAGGTTTGGCGTGCGAGCTGAAAAAAAAGCCCCTCGGATGAGAAGCTCAGGGGGTTAGATACCACCGGGTAGGGCGAAATGCAAGGTAGTAAGGACCCCGTTTTCCTTGGAAAAAAGGGCATTTGCAGGCCTCTAGCTGGAGAAAAAAGTGGCTGTTTTGGGTCATTTCTCGAGGAGAAAGCAGCCAAGGGAACTAGCGGGAGCGGGTTTGACAGCTTTTCTGCCTCAGCGGAAAATAGAAGCTAGGGGAGAGTGGCTGGCCAAGGATGACCAGCTAAACGGCCAAACATGGATGTTTCTAAGCTGCGATATATAGCTTTTATTTTGCTGTTAACGGCCTGCTCCGGAAAAGTTTCCGACGTAGGGGACGGAGCCACGAACTTCACGGATTGTGTCCTGCCCTCCGACCAAGGGCCCGGTAGCTTGCTTGGTTCCTGGGCGGGCATCCCCATTCCCGTTGTGTATGACAAAGATTTTTATATGACCGATGGCGGGCAGGCGATGCCGGCCTTGCGTTCTGCGGCAAACACTTGGAATGCTTGGGCGAGCGGGCGCGGAAGAGTGGGCTTCACTATTGAAGACGATGGCACGGGGGCTGATGCCGGGCGCGAAATTCCCGCGCTGGTGAATGAATGTTTCCAGGCGGCCTATTCAGCGGCGGTTCAGGATGTGGTGGGGATCTGGAAAATTGGCTCCAATGGGAACCATAAAAATTCCCGCCCTGCTTGTGATGGGGACCGGTTGCTTGCGCTCGGAGTGCAGGGGCAAACCGACTGGACGATCGTGAACGGAAAAATCACCGGCGCCAGCGTGCTCCTGAATTTTGATGAGTACAATGCGCCCGGCAAGCAACTGCTCGACGTGGAAAGCCTTCTCCTGCACGAGCTTGGGCATGTGCTCGGGCTCCTGCATAGTTGCAATGGCTCGACCGATGGATCGAGCGACCAGACCACCGCCCCGGCCTGCGGGTTTGCCCCGGAGAAATATCGCTCGGCCGTGATGTTTCCCTTCCTAGACGTGAGCCAAATACGGCGAGATTTGCGCCGCAATGACCTCAATCGAGTGAATTGTTTGTACTAGGCTGAGAGGCGGCCCCTCTTGCCTGTTGGGACCGGCTTTATTACCGCCGCATTTCCGCCACTAATTTTTTCATGAGCTCGAACCCGATGAGGGAGATTTCGCGTCCGTCCCTAGCATCCACCACGGCGGCCGTGTCCACTAAGAAAAACGTCTCGCCGCTCTCGCGTACGGTGCGAAACACTTCGCCCACGGCTCGGGGGGAACGATCATAGCGAGTGCCGTCGATGGGCTCAATACGCGCCAGTAGTACTGCGCCCGGTATCGCGGAAAACTCACTGGCCGAGGCCCCCAGATTATTTTGAAAATGGCGGTTATAGTTCGCGGAAAGAAAGCCGAGAGCGTAGTGCTTCACCACCCCCACCACCGGATCGCCTCCTCCGCCCACGCCCGTGGAGGTTCCGTTTTCACTCGTCGAAAAGGTAATATTTTCATTCCGCCTTCCGTTTTCACGCAAATGATCGGCAAGGGCCCGCTCCAGTTGCGGTAGGATGGGCGTGAAGTCCTGCGGAAAGTGGCGTATGCGCACGTAAGTGGAAATCTCCAGGTTTTCGTCCGGATAGCCCAGGGCGCCCATAAACTCGTGGGTCACGTTTGTGTCGAAGCCGATATTGATGGGCAGGTCTACTCGCTGAGGGTTAGTGATCTCTACCAATAAACTTGAATTCAGGACCACGGCGCTTGGGTCCACAAAATAGACGCTGCCGGCCCGCGTTCCCGAGCCTAAGATGGCCTTATTGGATTGGTTTAACCACACATCTACTTTGTCTAGATCGGAAACGAGGTCGGAGAAATGCAGCCATTCAATCTGAGAAGGCGCGCCATTCGCCAGCGCAAGCTGCAAGTGTTGGCGCACGAACTTGCGGTAGTTGTTGGCTTGAAATTCCGTGGCCGGGGCGATGCTGCCGCCTTCTAGCCCAAAGTTCTGGGCCTGAAACACGAGCTCGGCCGGAAGCCCCGGCAGGAGTGGGTCGGCCAAGGCGAGGGTGCAAGGCGCGCCAAGGAAAATAAGACCAAAGAGACAAGGATGGAGACCCATTTTTTACTCCCGGAGGTAAACAAATTAAAGTGTTTCTATAGAGTTCGGAGTGTTTAGAGTCAAGGGATTCCGGTGGAAATAAACCTCCAGGTTTATACTTTCGGCTAGGGGGATTTGCTATCCGCGCTTTTCCGTGAGGGGAAACAACTGGAGATTGCACTGGTAAACGTCCGTGCACTTCCCCTGCGTGGCTTGTTTGGTCAGGGTGTCCATAAATTCCAGGATCTGGGCTTTTAACCCCTCCAATTGTTCGGGATTGAGGGCGAAGGTAAAACCGGTGATGAGGCGACGGTGGAAATCTTCCTCGGACGTCTTGCGCAGCAGCTGGTCTCGAGCTTTTTCGATCATCTGTCGGTGGAAATCGCGGATTTCTTTTTTTGGTCGTCCCGAGGGGAAATAAATATGGGCATCTTTTTTCTTTGTTTTCCCTTCTCGCACTTCCACCATATCGGCTTGCAATAGGCTGCTTAGGGCGGTTTCCGCTTGCTCTTTGGTAAGGCCCAGGCGCTTCTGAAGGGAGGAGAGCTCCTGCAAAGGAGGAGAAAGCGAGAGGCCTTCCAAAAGGGGCAGGATCCACCAGTGACGGAGCACGGAGCGATGGTCGATGCTGGTAGACTTTCGACTGGCTAAAATATCCTTGATCGGGGCCAGGAACTGCGTGAGCGACTGCACGTTGGATTCGCCCAAGACTACGGACTTAAATAAAGCCGTCCGCTCGTGCACGTCGAGCTCCAGCAGCCGGCTAAGCTCCTTGAGCCTCTCCTTGGGAGGGAATTTTTTGCCGCTAAGAATGTTTGTCACAAAAGTGGGGCTCACGCCGAGGTCTCGGGCCAAAACCTGGCGTGAATACCCGGGCCTCGAGGCCTTTTTTCGCTGGAAGGCGCGAAACAGGATGCGGGATATAGCTTCTTTCGAACTGTCTTTGGATGCGCTCATGGAA